>JALGTJ010000034.1 GCA_029821415.1 Candidatus Zipacnadia bacterium | reverse complement strand
GCGGTTCTGGTGGACGATCAGATGCAGCGCCGAGGCGATCTGTTGGCGGATAGCGCTGATGGGTAGCTCCATCCCCGCCATTAGTGTCATTGTCTCCAGACGGGCGAGAGCATCACGCGGCGAGTTGCAGTGCACGGTGCTCATTGATCCTTCGTGCCCGGTATTCATAGCTTGGAGCATGTCCAGGGCTTCTCCGCCTCGTACCTCCCCAATGATAATCCGATCTGGTCGCATGCGCAGCGAGTTTCTCACCAGCGTACGAATGGAGACCTCCCCTTTGCCCTCTGTATTCGGTGGCCGGCTTTCCAGAGTTATCACGTGGTTTTGTTGGAGCTGTAGCTCGGCGGCATCCTCAATTGTGATGATTCGTTCATCCTCGGGGATAAATGAAGAGAGAACGTTGAGGGTCGTCGTCTTCCCGCTACCGGTTCCACCTGAGACCAGTATGTTCAGACGAGAACGGACACAGGCCTCCAAGAAGTCCCTGATCTGTGAGTTCATAGTACCAAAGTTGACCAGATCATCAGGAGTATAGGGATCGGCAGAGAATTTCCGAATGGTAATGCAAGGGCCGTTAACGGATAGGGGAGGGATAATGGCATTAACCCGTGAGCCGTCGGGCAAGCGAGCATCCACCATGGGCATACTCTCGTCCAGCCGGCGGCCCAGCGGTGCGATGATCTTCTCAATGATGCGCATTACGTGGTCATCGTCAGCGAAGCGCCGGTTGGTCAATTGCAGCTTGCCATTACGTTCAATGAAGATCTGATGGGGGCCGTTGACCATTATCTCAGTGATGTCTGGGTCATCAATTAGCGTCTGAATAGGGCCATAGCCGAGTACCTCATAAATCACTTCCTGCTCGACCCCAGCCAGCAGTCGTGATCCCAGGGCCAGACCCGACTCTGCTGCTGTCTGTTGAGTTAGCTGGCTGATGCGCTCGGTTAACTGCTCTCGCGTCATGCGTTGCAGAACAGCGAACTCCGTCTCGGTCAGCAGACGCCGATGAACAGTACTCTTAAGCTCATCAAGGGCGTCTTCCTTCTCTTTGCTCTCTACTCCATACGCATTAGAAGCTGTTTCCATTGTGTTCAACTCACCGACTTACTCGATTCTCTGCATGTAGCTGTTTGCGTCCTATTACGTTCCACAGTGCTATGTTGCCTGCTACCCCTGGCCTTGTTGGCCTCTTTTAGGTAGCTCGGCTATGATATCTTGGGTCAGGCCGCGGATAGCGTGGGCTACTGGCGAACTTGGGGCCTTAAGTACCAGCGGGATGCCCTCGTTGAGTGCTGAGGTGACCGCGGTTGAATCTTCAGGTATTTCTGCCGCAATATCGTGGTTGACGGTCTGCTGCAGATCGGCAGTTGAAAAGGGATTACGCTGACTGCGTCGGTTCACCACCAGCTTGATGCTCTCAGCGGGCCTCTGGCTATTGATTAAAGTCTCGATCAATGTAGCAGTGTCGCGAATAGCAGCCAGATCTATTAGGTAAGTGACCACTATTACATAGTTGCAGCGCGACAACAGGTACCAGCTTACGTCGCCGACCAAGGGCGGGGCGTCGAAGACCACGAAACGGTATTCACTGCGTAGAATACTAATCAGATCAGCAATACGTGGGACGCGAATGTTCGGCTGGATGCGGCTCATATCATTGCCATCTGGTGCTGCCAGTACCCACAAGCCTGAGCTGTGCTGGGCCAGTTGCGCCCGGACCATATCCGCATCCAGCTCTTCGAGCAACATCAGCTCGCCCAGTCCACCCGCCGGTTGCATGTTGAGGAACAACGGTACATCGCCATACTGGCCTAGAAAGTCGACCAAGACTACCTGGCCGGGGAACTCTTTCTGCAGGCAGATGGCCAGATTGGTGGCAATGGTGGTCTTGCCGATGCCACCCTTGGCCCCGGTTACGGCGATAGTCACTGGCATTTTGCTGACGTCAGTAACCAACTGGAATTCAGGTTTGGCCATATGTGTGGTCAAAGCACCGGCCTGCCGCACGGCCGCAATAAGTTCATCGGCGCTAGCCGCGGTTGTTACCAAGCCCCGGGCCCCGGCATTCATTGCTTTTTGCCAGGTCTCCTGGTTGTTGCTGTCCGCTGGTGCTATGAGTATGTAACCGGTCTTGGGGGCCGCCAGGCTTGCCATGTGACAAGCCTGGAAGCCGTCCATCCCGCTCATATCGGTGAAGATCAATGCTGCATCTGGTTCCAGTTGCACTGCCATCTGGGCAGCTTCCAGCCCATCGCGCGCATAGCCGACGACCTTTATGTCGTCGGCTTGAGCCAGCTTGCGAGCTATCTCGTCAGCAGCGCCTGGTGTATTTTCCGAAAGCAGCACGCGAATCATTGGGTCATGGCCTCTTCAGGATTGACGACCTCCGGTTCAGTAGCGTTGGGAATGCCGCTGGGGCCTCCCTGCATTATTTGCGGTGTAACCAGGATAACCAGCTCGGTCTTTCCGTCTTGGAATTCTTTGTGCCTGAATAACTGGCCGATGATTGGCAGGTCACCCAATATCGGTATCTTGCTTATGTTTTCCGACTGATCGCGCTGGACCAGCCCGCCAATGATTAGAGTCTGCCCGTCAGCGACGGTGACCGTCGTGCTCGCTTCCCGCTTGCGCAGAGCGGGAATATTGAAACCTTGCATGGTTAGGGCATTGGCGTAGTCCAACGACGAGGCGCTGGGTTTGACCTGCAGTTCTATCTGTCGGCTGCCCGGGAGGATCTGGGGCGTGATAGCGAGTTCCACCCCATACGTTTTGTACTCGATGGTGATGCCGGCCACCACCCCGCCGGCCTGCGGCACCGGAATAGGTATCTCCCCACCGGCTAGCATTGTGGCCGTCTGCCCGTCATTGACCAGCAGGTTGGGCTCTGAGAGGATCCGGGCGAGGTCATCGCTGACCAAGGCATCTACCTGGGCACCAATCTTATAGATGTTTCCCGCCCCGGGATTCTCGACCTGGAAGAGGATCGGCTGGTCCCGGAATTCACCGGCTTGGATCTGTCCCCAGTTAACCCCCAGCTTTTCCATCGCGCTGCGGTTAACTTCGACAATCCTGGCACGCACCAGCACTTGGCGCCGACCAGGATCGGCCACCGAGGTCAGATTTACTACCTTGGTCTTGGGCTGGAATAGGGCAACAAGTTTTTCCACGTTTTTGGCAGCAGCTTCATCGGGGACCAACCCCTCGACGACCAGGGCCTTGTCTTGGATCACTCGGACATTTAGCCCCTCGGGTAGTGCCGACTGGAGAAGGTCTCGCTGGGCCTGCAAAGGTACCTCGGGCACGTCACTAAGTGTGACCAGATTGATTATCTTCACATTAGCGAAAGCAGCCAACAGACTGTCAACTCGCTGTTTCTCTATCTGATTACGTGCTATGCCTTCGACCACTATAGTATCTCCATGCAACGCCCAGACGGTGTAGTCGGGGCCGAGAGCTGTGGCGACCTCCATTACCGGCGGGCGAGCTTGACTGGGATCAATTGTAGTCAGGTTACTTACCTTAACCTCGCCGCTGGCAGCTTGCGCAATATCATCCAGGCGCTGCCGTTCCGCCTCGGTACCGATGTGACCTGTTATCAAGACGGTGTTCTCATCCCACGCAATGTAGTCATACTTATCCCCCAGCATTTTCCGGAGAGCCTTTACCTTCTGCTGAGCGGGTGTAAGGTCTGCATCGGGTAGGGTAATGAGGTTGATGACCGTAGCTTTCTCGGCCAGTCCCGTAATTATCTTGGTCACCCGGTCCAGTTCCATCGAATTTGCGACCTGGCCATCTACGAGCAGTGTCCGACCATCAACCACCTCGTAGCGGAATTGGCCACCCAGCACATGTTTGAGCTGTTTTGCCAGCATTTGAGCGTAAGGTGCCGCTGTCACTGAAACGCTGAACTGGTGCCGGCCAGCCCTGTCCCATACGTAGAGCTGGGTGTGGCCGACAGCTTTGCCGACGACCAATAACTCGTTGGTAGAGGAGACCACGACGTCAGCGATAGTCGGCTGGACAATCGCCACCCGCCGCATTTGGTCAAATTGCAGGATGCGGCTGGACCCTTCCTGTAAAACCAGACTGGGCTGTCGCTCGGCAAGTGCCGTGCTGCTCATAGCGACGCTGAGTATCGCCACCAACCCAATCAGAGCCAGTGATTGCGGCTTGGCGATCAAATTGTGCTGTGTTGAGGTTGGCTGTGTCATTGGCTATTGGCCTCCCCGCGCTGATGAGCTGGTTTGACTGCCGCCTAGGACGACGATCTCTCGTTCGGTACCGCGAATTACTTCAACGGCCGGGCCTTGCGTTTCTCTGGCAAGAGTGGCTCTCGGTGGACCTTGAGAGGAAGTTGTCTCCGGTGGCGCTGGCTCGGGTTGCTCCTCAGCAGCCAGCGCCTTCTCGAATTCTTCTCCAATGACCTCAACAGTGTCAGTAGCAGGAAGAGAGACGTACTCTTTGGCAAATTTCGAGCGGAGTGCCAGCCGCAGCTTACCGGAGGTGTCGCTAAGAATGAGCTTCTGGGCCTGTTCGGGGTCAACGGCAAGAGTGGCATTGGGCTGTTCTTTCGCTGAGGGCTTCGCCTTCGTCTCTTTGCCTTCGGTGGTGGGCTTCTCAGGTACGGTTGATATAGCGGTGGTGCCGATGGCCAGCAGTTCAACATTCTGCAGGATCGTACGAGTTATCATCATTTTGCCGACCTCAAAGGTGGCGATCACGTCTACTCGGTCGCCCGGTTTGAGGAATCCGGCCACACCGGCAACGGGGTCAATGGCTACGGTTACTGCCCTCATGCCTTTGGGCACGCGGTACGACAGTTGAGTGGGGGCTTGTACTTGGCTGAACTTGATGGGCTGGCCCGCTGGTAAGTCTACGAGGGATACTTGACCGCTGATCTGAGCCGCAGAGTGAACACCATCATCAGGGGCCTCCTCTTCCGACATCTCCACAGTCCTGAGCATCTCACTGCGGATTACCGTGCCGGTGGTGATGTCGTGTAGAGGCACCACAAGTTGTATGCTCTTTGCGGCTTCCCTGGCCGGAGTCTTTTGCTGCATCTTGCTGAGCCAGAAGTATGTCAGCAATGCAGCTACCAAGCCGGCCACGAGAGCAATTACTATTGCCGAGCGCCGTGTCATTCTCATCTGCGAAGCACCCCTTCTCTCTCTACGCTGTATCCGATTGCTGCGATTATTGCGATGGTGTCGTGACGGCACTACATAAATTGTAGCTTAAGTATACCACAATTCCAGGAAAAAGCAAAGGGCATAGGCTAACAAGATGCTCAAGGGTAGCCATCAGTGCAGCGCGATTGATTGATCGTGCTAAGCATTGGCTACCTTCCCCAGGTAAGATTGCTACGGAATTGAAACCACCTGACCTGCTCTGCTTATTGCCAGCTTGCCCAGGGGAGGTGAGGCTATCACTGGTGATACGTGAAACTGCAACCAGTGTGCGCGTCGGGCGCGCCTGGTTACTATACCTACTCTCTACGCATAACTGACGAGGTGCTTAAGGTCATGGTCCGGGTCTCGGGGTTGTCGGCCAGGCCGGAGAATAGCCGGCCGCTAATTAGCTCATGCGGGTAGGAGACTTTCACTCTGATCTGATCGCCTTGCATAGCGTTATTCTGGGCAGTCTCACCACTGCCGGTGTCACCGAGTGTGGGGGCGCTGTCCCACGAGGGCCAGCCACCCGAATACGTTCGATACTTTAGCTCGATGCTCAGAGTGTCGGGGGGTATCGTCGCCGCGCTGGCTTTGACTTGGTCGATTATCTCGGTAGTTGTCGCCCCAATGGCAGCAGCGCGGGCACCCTCCCGGGTTGCCTGCTTGAGAATCGCGATATCTTTGAATATTAGGCCAAACTCTATGATGCCAAACAGCAGCACCAACAGTATGGGAGTGACCAGGACCATTTCCACTGTAACGCTTCCTGGGTTGGTGCGGTGCCGGTTGCTCATAATATTATTGTTTTTAGTGTTGTAATTTGTCACCGCTATCTCCCCACTGTCTTCTTTATAGAATGTGTAGCTGCAGCCTTGCGATGGTCGCGATTGCACCTAAACCAATGGCAATGGCGTATGGCAGTCGCGGTTCAGTCGCCTTGTTATCCTCCATCTCCATCGGTACTTGAAAGGTTACCCGCATATAGCAGGTGGCAAATAGTGTCTTAAGCTTCTCTACCAGTATCCCATGGCGAAGGGCAATAATTACGCCCAGTATCCCACCAATAATTGCAGTGCCGCAGATTGTCCATGCCAGAAAGAGCGGCCCCTGCAGAGCACCTATAGCTATCAGTAGCTTAATGTCGCCGCCCCCTAAGATACGGCCCAGCAGAGAACTTATCAGAAACAAGCCAAGTGCCAGACCTATGCCTTGGATGCTGCGTAGAAAACCGTCTATACCACTCAGTGAGTTGATCACCAGGCCCAGAACAATTGCTGGTCCCGTCAGATAATTGAATATCTTGCCCCACCGGACGTCGGTATAGATTGCTACCGCCACTAACAGCACTACAATACTTGTTGTGACTACCGCAATAGTTGTCATTAGTGTCAGTCGTCTGGGTACGGACTTTTCACGGATACAAAGAATATAATTGCATAGCTACGACCTTGCAGCGTTCTTCAATTGAGCGAGTCAGCGATCTGGGTCATTGCTGCGGAAATCGCACCGCGCAAAGTCGTCCACACCGTAACCGCTCCTACCACCATGATACCCAGGAGCAGAGCGTACTCCACGGTTGTAACGCCTGATTCATCCTTCCACAATTTGCGTGCCATTCGTATCATCTGCCAAATGGTCTACTGACATCCTACTCCCGTCACCTCACCGGCCGCGATGGCCTGTTGGGTTTTTTCGCCCGTGTTGCTCATAGCGTCGCCTAGAGGTTGCCATGTGACGCTGAGCCCTATAATGAGCCCCGCAAGTAGGACGGCGTATTCAACCGTCGCCAAGCCCTCTTCGTCTCTAATTAGTGTTATAAAGCATTGTCGTATGCTCATTGTTGAACTTCCCCTACGACTACTACAAGCATTGTCATAGAGACAGTTCGCCTGCCATTCGTCTCCTCTGCCTGGTGCTCTACTGACGTCCCTCCGCCGGCACTCAATTGCAGTTGACAGTTTCTGCAGCCTGCGCAGTTGGCGTCGTCATCGCCCCCACCATGATCTGCCATATGGCAGTTGATCCTATGATGAGTCCAGCAAGCAGTACGGCGTACTCAACTGTTGCCAAACCCGCTTCATCTCTGATTAACAACGCAAGGCTGTAGTCGTTATACATTATCAGTCACCGCTTACGACCGCCATGAGCATCACACCCAGCGACCAACGAAGGTAGTGGGTATGTTCGCCCTATTTTTGTTGAAAAAGGGAAAGGGGAAGATCGCAGGCCCCAGTCGTAATAGCGAAATAACATGGTGCGGCGGGTCTCCCCGGTCCCCGACTCCCTTGCAGTTACCGGTTTACCGTTACATTGGTACAATACCTGCGGGAGAAAAGGCACTCGCGGCACGGCTTGCTACTTCTCCTATTCTATTTTGATCTGTCCGTTTCATCAGCCCAGAGCTTAGCGGCGATGTTAATTTGTCCGGGTGCGGGTAGCGAGTGCCTTTCTCCCCTGGACCTGCTACAGTGCCACAACCCGCAGATGTCGCGGGTTAGGTAAGAGGCGCAGAGCGGTCCAGATGGTGGCCGCACCTACGACCAGAACAGCCAACAGCAGCGCGTACTCTACCGTGGTGACACCAGCTTCGTCGGTCCACAGAGCCTTGATCGCTTTCACTTTGCTGCCCCCTTTCTTGTAGTAGCCTTCTCTTCTGTGTTTGCGCTATCACAACTGCCAAATAGCGCGGGTTAAGAGTCGCGTCTGGGCATAGTTCTGAGTTAGTCGATTTCCGCACTGGCTCAGAGCGGTCCAGATGGTGGCCGCACCTACGACCAGAACAGCCAACAGCAGCGCGTACTCTACCGTGGTGACACCAGCTTCGTCGGTCCACAGAGCCTTGATCGCTTTCACTTTTCTCCCTCCTTTCTTATGAGGACAGGATTCCAGAACAGAAGGTGCCAGGATGTCTGTTGTTGTCTAATCCCCTGTCGGTTGGTCAATTCTCTGCTAATCTGTGGACAGGCCTACGTCCGATTGAGGAGGTTACTCATTGTCCGCCAGCCTGCCAATACTGCGGTAACTACCAGGGGAAAGAGCAAAACATACTGGGCAATGGCCAGTACTCCCTGTTGTGCGACCGTTTGATGTATGACCTCACCCATAGATATCCCTCCAGTTACTTCGCTGATGTCTGTGCCTGTTGCGCCTTTTCTGATCCACCTTTCGCCATGCTCAGACATCTTGTTTATATATACTTGAGCGAACAATGAATATTATACTATAACTGGAGAATATTGTCAAGGACCACTCAGTAATACAACTTGCACCTAAATTATACCTCAGATTACATTCAGCTAAACCTGCCTCCCAAAATCTTTTTCTGCTGCGGCGAAGAGCTAATAGTTCTGGGAGGTGTTAGCTGGCGAGAGCACGAACTCCGTAGTGGCTGACAAGCGAAAGAGCCCCTTGTTCTGCGATCAAGTGTTATCATGAGCAATCAACTATCTAATCAGGATACAGGGAATAGTGAGGAAGGCCGACAGGGCGTACTGAGTGTCCCCGCAACGAGGTCTCTGCTTGTCCTCGCTGTGATCGCGGGACTGGTGGCGGTTGGCGCCCGCTTTGTGTTTCGCACGCACATGCCTCTGACCTGGGATAGCGTGCAGTTTGTACTGGGAGTGGTTGACTACGATGTTGCCCAGCACCAGCCTCATCCACCGGGATACTTCTTGTATATATACGGTGCCAAGCTACTGGGTCTTATGGGACTGCCGCCTTACCTATCTCTGGTGGTGATGAGTCTGTGTGCTGGCGGGCTCACGGTCGGGCTTATGGTGTGGTGGGCAGGGCGCTTGCTGGGGCTGCGGGGTGGGTTGGTTGCTGGTGCTCTGGTTCTATTCAGTCCACTGGCTTGGTTGTATGCCACGCGTGGGGATACCTATGCCATATCGGGCTTCTTCTCGCTGCTGATCGGCTACCTGTGCTGGAGGATGCTGACTGAGCCGAAGCAGTCGGTATGGCCGGCGGCTCTGGCCATAGGGGTGGCTGGTGGTGTTCGGCCGACTGATGCGCTGTTTCTGGCTCCGCTGTGGCTGTGGGCGATGGGCCGGCGGCCTTGGCGCCAGTTGGCCACGGCTATGGTGATTTTTGGCTTGATCACCTGTGCCTGGGCGATTCCGATGGTGATCAGTGTCGGAGGAATAGCCCGTTATCGGGAAGTTTCTGCACATCTATCGCAGATGCTAATAGGCGCGGCTCCTATGACGGGAAACCTGACGACCTTCAAGGTATTCAGCTATCAGGCAATAAGCTGCGGCGCCGGCCTGCTGCTGGCGGGTTCTCCTCTGTTGCTGTTGGCTGGCCGCAGGTATCTGCCCCACGCTTTGCGCACAGCTCAGGCTTGGCCGTTCTTGGCTATCTGGTCAGCTCCGGCGCTATTCTTCTATGTGCTCATCCATTTCGGCCAGGCGGGCTACATGTTGCTTGTACTGGGCCCGGCAATCCTGCTGGCTACCGCTGCCGTGGTGCGCCTCTCGCGGTCCCTGAGCCGGGCCCAGGTGGCTGGTTTGGTTCTTCTGGTTGTCTTGCTTAATGGCGTCTTCATTGGCTCTGTGTTCACTGCCGAGGATGCGCGGCTGCAGCGCAGTCTCCTCAGCGTACAGCATCTATTGGCTCGCTTTAAGGACACCGACACTGTTGTGTTGACAGGTATGCCCACTCGCGGGGAGACACAAGCGGAGCACCCTATGCTCAACTTCCGTCTGGCTATGTACCTGGCTCAGCATCTGCCTGTGTACACCTTCCCTCTGGAGTGGTCTCGTTTGTATGGTGGCGACCCCCCCAACTATGCCCATCACATGAAAACAAAGCGCGTGAGTCCACCAGTTGTATGTAGGGGCATCCGTAACCTAGTCCTGGTCGATCCCAGACTGCAAAAATACCTGCCGCCGGCAACGCCCCGAAAGAAGATATGGGACGACGGAGAGGTGCAGATTTATCTAGTCAAGCTGGATCCCACTGTTCCGCTTCGGTTGGGTGCTGAGGGCCATATGGCGTTAACCACGGCGCGGGGCAGTAAGCAGTAAGTATTGGTTGGACAGCTCCATGGTGGTATGAAGTTCAGCAAGCGAAAGGGCAGAGGCATAGCGCCTCTGCCCTCGGTGAGTAGGATCTGATTGTAGCAGGTGTCATCGGGATGCTACATAGGCGGCATTCCACCGGGCATACCGCCACCGGGTGTATGTGCTGCGGCGGGTGGTTTCTTTTCTTCAATTTCAGCCAGAACAGTTTCAGTGGTGAGAATCATGCTCGCGATGCTGGCGGCGTTCTCCAAGGCAGCGCGGGTAACCCGTAGCGGGTCAACAATGCCCGCTTCTATCATATTTGTATATTCGCCAGTCAGCACATTGAAGCCGATGCCCGGGTCATCTTCCATCACTCTTCGGACGATCACCGCCCCCTCGAAACCCGCGTTGTCCGCCAGTTGACGTAGTGGAGCTTCCAAAGCATCGCGTACAATATCTATGCCGATTTGCTCGTCTTCATCTTCCGCCTCCACATCGTCCAGGGCGGGGATGGCGTGGACCAGAGCGGCGCCGCCTCCCGGCACTATACCCTCCTCGACAGCCACCCGCGTCGCAGAGAGGGCGTCTTCGTAGCGGTGCTGCTTCTCCTTCAGTTCAGTCTCTGTAGCTGCTCCAACATGAATGACCGCCACACCTCCTGCGAGCTTGGCCAGCCGTTCTTCCAGTTTCTCCCGGTCGTAGTTGGAGTCGGTCTCCTCAATTTCGCGACGGAGTTGGTCAATACGGCCCTTGATAGCATCAGCACTGCCGGCGCCTTCAATAATGGTCGTATCATCATTAGTGACTACAACTCTGCTGGCAGTACCCAGCATATCCAGCATCACATTCTCCAGCTTCACCCCCAGGTCCTCAGAGAAGAAGGTACCGTTGGTGAGGATGGCGATATCTTCAAGGATTTGCTTGCGCCGGTTACCAAAGCCGGGGGCCTTAACGGCTACTACGTCCAGGGCTCCACGTAGCTTGTTGACCACCAGAGTCGCCAGGGCTTCGCCTTCGACATCCTCGGCCACAATTAGGAGGGCCTTGTTCGCCTGCACTACTCGCTCCAGGAGCGGCACGATTTCGTTGACGTTGCTAATCTTCTTTTCATACAAGAGAATAAGAGGGTTTTCCAGCTCAGCAGTGAGGTTCTCTTTGTTAGTGATCATGTAAGGACTGAGGTAGCCCTTATCAAACTGCATTCCTTCGACTAGCTCAAGGGTCGTCTCGATGCCCTGAGACTCCTCAACGGTGATGACGCCATCCTTACCCACCTGGCGCATAGCCTCAGCAACGAGCTCACCGATTTGTGGATCGTTGCCGGCAATAGCTGCCACCTGTTTCATTTCCTCAGGGGTCTTTACGTCAATGGCTCGCTCGCGCAGGGTCTCGACGACTTTAGCAACTGCCTTCTCAATGCCTCGCTTAAGGAACATCGGGTTAGCACCGGCAGCTACTGCTTTTAGCCCCTGGTTGAGCATCCTCTGGGCCAGAACTGTGGCGGTGGTAGTACCATCACCGGCCTCATCATTGGTCTGCGAGGCTACCTCGATCAGTAACTTAGCCCCTATATTCTTGACGTGGTCTTTCAATTCTATTTCCTTGGCTACCGTCACTCCGTCTTTGGTGATGGTCGGAGAGCCGAAGCTCTTCTCCAGTAGTACGTTACGTCCGGCTGGACCTA
>JALGTJ010000317.1 GCA_029821415.1 Candidatus Zipacnadia bacterium | reverse complement strand
GACAATCAGGAAGTACCCCGAGTAGTTCATCTTATCAATGATATCAAGCTCGTAATCCAGCCGCTGGCGCACCTCGGGCCGCTCGGTGCCGTAGCGTTTCTCAATGTTCTGCTCGCACAGATGCCGCAAATAGCTGGTCACATCGTAGCCGTTTTCCACCTCAACGTGCGGCAGGCGCACTGCTCCCAGACTTAGCTCAAGATTACAGCGGTCGGCTATCTGCACTGTATTGCTCAACGCTTCAGGAATTTCTCCGAACAGCTCTGCCATCTCTTCGACTGATTTCAGATAGAACTCGTCAGCCGCAAAGCGCATCCGGTTCGGGTCGTCCAAGCTGGCCTGCGTCTGAATGCAGAGCAAGACATCGTGGGCCTCAGCGTCCTCCCGCCGCACATAGTGGACATCATTGCTTGCCACTATGGGGATGCCCAGCTCCTCCGAGAGCTGTACCTCTGCGGCAATGATCTTCTTCTGATCAGGTAGACCGTGGTCCATAAGCTCCAGGTAGAAATTATCTGCGCCGAACAGCTCTCGCAGTATCTCAGCCTGCTGGCGGGCGGCAGCATAGTTCCCCTCCAGAATCGCTTGGGCAACCGCTCCTTGTTTGCACGCACTGAGTGCAATCAGTCCCTCGGCATGGTCACTGAGCAGCTCCACGTCGGCGCGCGGGTGATAGTAGAAGCCCTCCAGGTGGGCCTGGCTGACAATCTGGAGAAGATTGCGGTAGCCAGCCTCATTCTCAGCCAGTAGCGTCAAATGATGTGTGCGTGGTCCCTGGCCGCCAGATCGTTCAAACCGGCTATTGGGGGCTACGTAGATTTCGCAGCCAATAATCGGCTTGACCCCGACGGCCTGGCACGCCTTATAGAAGTCAATCGCCCCGTACATCACACCGTGGTCGGTCATCGCGACCGCCGGCATACCCAGCTCAGCAACCCGCTGGGCTAGCTGATCCAGACGACAGGCGCCGTCCAGAAGACTGTACTCAGTATGAACGTGGAGGTGAACAAACTGCTCGGTCATCGGCTAATTTCCTATCGCAGTGGTGGCTCTGTAATTTGCTGTTCGCGGCAATGTTCAGTTTAACGCAATGGCTAATATCCTGCAGGCAACCGGCAATTCTCCAGCCTCTTGCCTGCTTGCTGCTCTGCTACTCCATAGTATCTTATTCAGGCGCCAGCGGCGCTGGTCGAGTATGGCCTCCAACTGATCCAGCTCGGCAACCAGCACCGGCCAGGCTTCCCGGCGCAGGGCGTCCTGCGCGCCACGCAGGCTCTCGCTGGCGCTATCCAGCAGCTTCCCGGTGGCGTCATCCTGCAATTCGCCCAGTATTTCCACTATCTGCTCGGCAGCCGGTTGGAGCTGCTCGTCATCCACCTTACTCTTGGCGGCCTTAATACTCTAGCGACGAGGAGGCCGCCTTGACCGCCTCCGATGCCGGCAGATTACTGATAGCCGCCAGGGCCCGCTCCAGATGCTGAGCCATTACAGCCGCCGGAATCTCAGCACGCAGCGCGGTTAGGGTTGCCCCCAGTCGCCCCAGCGTGGCGGTTGTCTTCCTGGCTTGCTTGCTGGCAGCACCGCTGCGGGTCAGCTCCACCAGAGCCTCGGCCACACCCAGATCCTCATCTATCGCCGTTACTCCCGCGGGCACCTCGGCCAGGGCCTCGCGCCGCTTGGCTTCCTCTATCAGCTCTTCCAGCGTGGTGCCGGTCTGCTCGGTATACTTCTGGACCTGTTCCAGCAGTTGCTGCTGCTCAGTAGAGATTTGCGGCCCTTGCGGCACCGGGGGTGTAGGCGGGACGGGGGGCGCAACCTGCTGCTCGGGCTGACAACCGACGATCACTAAGATAGACAATACTACCGCAACGACGGAGCCGATAATACGCATCTCTTACCCCTTCCCAAGACGAGGTGTTGATGTTGAGAGGTACGGTGCTAATAATACCAGTCTGGACGACGCTTGGCAAGGGGGATTCTTTCGGCAAATTGTTCCACTTCGGTGGTATGCGCCGGGGACTGGGCGCTGGCAAACATAGCCAACAGGTGGGTGGCGTAGGGGTGGGCGGGGGCGAGCTGCACGGTCTGCTGCCATTCGGCCTGGGCTGCGGCGGCCTCGCCGAGCGCGTACAGACTCACACCATGCCAGAAATGCAGGTCGGCATTGGTCTTGTCGCGGCGCACGGCGCGGGTCGCGGCGCACGGCGCGGGCCAGGATGCTCTCGGCGTCATCTGCCTTGTGCCAGCAGATCAACGACTGAGCATAGGCAATAGTAGCCTCTACCGAGCCAGGATCGGCCTCGTAGGCCTCGCGTACCTTCCCCTGGGCCAGGGGGGCACAGCAGCTACCAGCTTCCTGCTGCAAGTCGTGGTCAGGTAACGCCGCGAAGAAGTCTTTCAGTATCCGCGTCAGGCAGACGTCGGCGGCAGTGCGCTCCATAGAGGTAGCCCGCTTGGTAAAGCCGCCGTGCCCGCCCGAGGTATCAAAGCGTTGCCGCCAGAACAGCACTTCCCCACTGTCAGCGGCCACGATCGTCAGCTTG
>JALGTJ010000316.1 GCA_029821415.1 Candidatus Zipacnadia bacterium | reverse complement strand
ATACGCCAGGTATTGGTAGAGGTTGTAGGTAAACGAGTCGTAGTTATCAATGAGCAGAGTCACAGCAGCCCCTCCTCGGCCAGGCGCAGCGCTTCCAGCAAGGCCGCCGCCTTCGCCATCGTTTCATCATACTCAAAGTCGGCGTCAGAGTCGGCGACGATGCCGCTGCCCACCTGCAGGTAGGCGGTGTCTCCGTCCACAATGAAGGTGCGCAGAATGATACAGGTATGAGAAGCTGAAGTAGCCTACAGCCCCACCGTAGGGCCCGCGCTTCACCGGCTCAAGCTCCTCAATGATCTCCATTGCTCGAATCTTGGGCGCACCACTGACCGTACCGGCAGGGAAGGCCGCCCGCAACAGATCAAACTGATCCTTGTCGGCAGCCAGCTTGCCGCGTACATTGCTGACGATGTGCATCACGTGGGAGTAGCGTTCCACCGCCATCAGCTCATCAACCTCCACACTGCCCGGCTGGCAGACCCGCCCCAGATCGTTGCGGTGCAGGTCAACCAGCATCACATGCTCAGCGCGTTCTTTTGCGTCGGACAGCAGCTCCTGCTCAAGTCTTTCGTCTTCGTCCTGATTACTACCGCGACGGCGAGTCCCCGCAATAGGCCGGGTCGTCACCTCGCCATTATCCTCGGTCACCAGCACCTCCGGGGAGGCCCCAATCAGCTTCAGGTCACCAAAGCTCAGATAGAACATATAGGGCGAGGGATTGATGGCACGCAGCGCCCGATACAAGTCAAAGCTGTCCACACTTATCTTCGCGCTCATGCGGTGGGCCAGCACCACCTGGATGACATCGCCGGCCCGGATATACTCCTTGGCCCGCTGTACGGCCTGGCGGTGTTCAGCACATGTCATCGTTGATTGCAGGCCCGACGGATTATCAGGGATACCGCCCTTGATGGTCGCCACAGCGGGCCGCGGGACTGGCTGCCGCAGCTTTTCGATGATGCCCTCTATCTTCTCGACCGCCTGCCAGTAGGCGACCTGTGGGTCATCGTTAATATGGGCGTTGGCCAGAACTCTAACCCGATTGAGCACATGATCGAAGACCACCAGGGTGTCGGCAAACATAAAGAAACAGTCGGGCAGCTCCAGATCATCGGGGTTCTCATCGGGTAAATCCTCGAAGAAGCGCACTGTATCGTAGCCGATATAGCCGACCGCACCACCGGCAAAGCGCTCCCAGCCGGGTATGGGCACATACTGATAGGTGGCCATCAGTTCCCGCAGCTTGTCCAGCGGAGTCTCACCATCACCGAGCACCTCGGACTGTTCGCTGCCATTGGTGGTGGTGACTACTTGCCGACCTTTGCTGCGGAAGAGTCGGTAGGGGGCAGTGGCCAGGTAAGAGTAGCGGGCGATATTCTCCCCGCCGGTGACGCTTTCCAACAGGAAGGCATAATCGTCAGAGCCCTCACGCAGCTTGAGGAATGCTGAAATGGGCGTTTCCAGATCAGCAACAATCTCGCGATAAACAGGAACGAGATTCCCCTGTTCAGCGCGTCGGACAAACTCGGACAGTTCGGGAGTATGTCAGCCGGTGGCACTCCTGCTGCCCAGGAGCGCCGCAGGCAGGCTTTCGCCCGAGCTGCTTGCTGAGCTGCTGAGCTTAAAACTGCTGCGGCCATGTTATCACCTCCCGAATGGCTTGATCGCACCGGTGTTGTGCCGGTACTCAGGGCCGGGCGTTGACCGTGGCAGAGTCCGCCGCTGATTTGCCGGGGCGACCTCCGTCGCCGTTGCCGCAGCTCTCCCGCTGCGACTGGCAGCTCGTAGAAGCTTCTGCCGTGGATCAGTCGGGGTTGCCAGGGCGACCTCCGCCGCCCCTTCCGACACCCTCCAGTGCCGGCTGGCATTCCGACTTTCACCCTCCCTGTATTGTCAAAAACTGACCCGCGTCTTCTGCTGTCTACTTGTGTTTAACTGTTGACACGCGCTGGGGCCAGTTCACTAAGTGAACCAATACCACCAGCTAAACCAAACTCGGCCCGGCGTGTCAGTTTTCATGATTGCTGTAATTATAGCAGGTTCCCATCCGCGTGTCAAGAAGTTACCAGAAACTTGCTGTCCCGATCGTAACAGATGCCACTGCCGGTCGAGTCCATGGATGCAAAGGCTGGCTTCCTCTCAATGCTGCAAGGGGCCGAAGCTTAGGAGAAGGATTCGAGGGCACCTGCGGTCAAATTATCACCAACAAAGGGAAGTGAACACCATGTACGGTAAATCATCGCTGGTGCGAGGACCGGCTATTTGGCTCTCGCTAGCCCTATTCCTGGTGGCACTTAGCCCCGTCCTGGGGGCGCCAAGCTGGGAGCAACTGCGCGCCCACTACGACTACGACGCGACTTTACCGCTGAATGTCAAAGAACTGCAGACTACGACGTTAGGCGAGTGCGAGAAGACAAGCTTCACCTTCGCCGCCGTTGATGGCTCGACAGTACCCGCAGTGCACGGCTTGGGTGGTAGCAAGGATGACGCCAGGCTCATGGCTAACATGTTGTGCCCCCAAAATGTTGCTGTGTTGGCCATTGATGCCCGCGACCACGGCGACCGCAGGCAAGCCGGAGTCAAACTAATTTCGCCGGACTTGAATCGCTTCCGCCAGACCGTAATCGGCACCATAATTGATAATCGCCGGGTCTTGGACTGCATCGCCCGAACCGGTTTCAATCCCGACAAAATTGTGCTGGTCGGGGTAAGCATGGGCGGCATCTTCGGCAGCATCCTGGCCGCTGTGGAGCCGCGCATTGACGCGGCCGCACTGCTGGTAGCCGGTGCCCGCTGGGATATCCTGTTGCGCAGCTCGCAGCACTCCGATGCTCGACAATTGCGCAGGAACGGATTGCTGCCCACCACTATTCGCAGGCAACTGGCACCAGTGGAGCCAGCCAACTTCGTCGGGCACATTGCCCCCCGTCCGCTGTTCCTTGTAAATGGCAAGCTGGACAGAATCATAACGCCTCGCTCAGCGCAGGCACTCCATAAT
>JALGTJ010000315.1 GCA_029821415.1 Candidatus Zipacnadia bacterium | reverse complement strand
GGCCCTGTAGGTAGCTCCCGGCTGCTGACCTGAAAGATACCGGCGGCCGGGTTCTTCAAGTAGTCATATCCCGACTGCGGCAGGCTTCGCATCATTCGGTGTGAAGGCAGAATCGTTAAGACATCAGGATCGGCAGGGCACAATAGCATGCTTACATAGTTCCAGGGCGGGTCATTGGCAGTGGGCTGGTCCGCCGACATTTGATCGCGATACGCCAGCGCTGCGCAAGTGATGGCCGTCGGCGATTACTATCTGCTTGTCGGACAAGACCTCGGCAAAGGCTTCTATACGCTCGGGGTCGGCTACCGGCGTCATCCGATGCATGACTCCTTCGTCGTCAGAGACCTCAAAGCCGGCTTCGCTGGCTATCGGAGAAGTGAAGATCTGCTCGACGGCCCTGTGCGGGTCAAGCTGGCCTGGCAAGCCCGCATCATCGCCAGCCGGTCGGTTCTTACTGCGCTGCGGATTTCCTCATGGGGCAGCACCACCCCCTCTTTGTAGTCGTGCAGCTTAACTGCAGCAATGTAGGCGCGGCGATGGATGTGTCCCCTCAGGGGATCTTCATACTCTTGCTCGTAGACATAGATGGCGGGTGCCGGGTCCTGAAGGAAAATGCCCTCATCTCGCCAGTGCTGCCAGTAGTCAGCCGCGCGCACTGCGGGCAGCGTACCTGATATACTGGCTTTCGCCAATGGTATCATAGGGGGGTGCCAGCACGCTGGCCATATTTCGTATGACCTGGCGATTGTAGCGCCAGGCCCGGAACGGCTTAACTGTTGCCATACGGTTTTCCTCTGGTTGGATCTGTGCCGGGGATTACTAGCGGCATCTTCATGCTCAATACTCAGCACTCCGTCGTAACCAATGCGGCGCAGGCGGCTCACGTAGGGGCCCCATTCAATCTCGCCGAATCCGGGAATGACAAATCGCCACCAATCGTCGGTCTTTGTTCCCAGATAGCCTCGCTCGCTATAACGAATCTCGGTATCTTTGGCGTGGGTGTGAAAGATTCGGTCGGCGAAGTCATCAACGGCCGACAGATAGTCAATATCTTGGACGACCAGATGCGAGGGATCAAAGTTAAGCCCAAAGTTCTCGTAGGGCACCAGCTCGAACATCAGGTCCCACTGGCCTAGGTGCATAATGTTGGTGGCGTACCAGTTTTCCAGAGCGATCTTCACCCCGGCCTGAGCCGCATCAACGCACAGATCGGTAAAGAAGGGCGCAGCGATTTCTTCCAGCGCCTCCTCCCGGCTCATTCCCTCGGGTGGCAAGCCCGCATTGCAGCAAAGGACTTCAACATCTATATCGCTGCATATATTGACCAGAGAAGCCACCCACTGCTGATTGCGCTTGCGCTGGTCGGCGTCGGCTGCTGTTACATCAACGTATGCGGCCAGGCTGGAGATCTCCAAACCGGCGTTGCCCACAATCACCGGCAGATCTTTGGCACGGTCCGCATCAAAATGGGCACAGTCCGGCGTTGCCCAGATTTCCAGGCAGTCAAATCCCGCCTGGGCAGCGAAGTCCACTACTGTTTCAATGTTATCACGACTGAATGGCGCTGTCAGCATTCCTACTTGCATATTGATGTCCTCTTTTCCACTGTTGGATTGACTACTTACGATTAGGCGCCAGCCACAGGCGCGTAATTTGCTCGGCAGTAGTCTTCAGCATCTGCCGTGCCGTTTGCGGACGCATCGCCTCGGATAGGCTCATTGGCTCTGTCAGACAGGAAAACAGCGCGGCAAAGCCATGTTCGTTGAGCTGGCTGGCGTCGGAGGCGATGCTGCCCCCGATAGCGATCACCGGCACGCCCAACTGCTGCCCAATACGCAGTGCGCCAATTGGTGCCTTGCCGAAGGCTGTCTGGCTATCTATCTTACCCTCGCCGGTGATTAGCAGTTCGGCGCCGGCTGCTTTTTCGGCCAGCTTTACTACATCCAGGACGATGTCTATGCCGGGCTGCAGTTGTGCGTCGCAAAACGCCAGTAGGCCAGCGCCCAGGCCGCCGGCGGCACCGGCACCGGGCACGTCGGCGACCGACTTGCCCAAGTCCCGCTCCAGTAGCTTGGCAAAGTGAGCCAATCCCATTTCCAGCTCTTCAACCTGCGCGGGAG
Source organism: Candidatus Zipacnadia bacterium (assembly GCA_029821415.1). Classification (GTDB taxonomy): domain Bacteria; phylum Armatimonadota; class Zipacnadia; order Zipacnadales; family Zipacnadaceae; genus JALGTD01. The sequence goes on along the minus strand of JALGTJ010000315.1, from coordinate 58 downwards.
TAGCACCTTTTTGCGGGCCGTAGACCCTTGCTGCTCCCCGGTTCCCCAGTAGGGGATT
>JALGTJ010000033.1 GCA_029821415.1 Candidatus Zipacnadia bacterium | reverse complement strand
GGATAAGATCCGAGGCGAAGCGCTGTCTTTCGACGATGTGCTGCTGATTCCGGCCAGGTCGGCTCTTTTGCCTGGCGATGTTGATATTACCACCAGATTTTCTCGCAACATTCCACTCAACATTCCTCTGGTCAGCGCCGCGATGGATATGGTCACCGAAGGGCGGCTGGCTATTGCGATAGCTCGCGAAGGCGGCATTGGCGTCATTCATAAGAATATGAGCATTGAGGCTCAGGCTGCCGAGGTAGATCAGGTCAAGCGCTCAGAAAGCGGGATGATAATTGATCCGGTCACTTTGGGCCCCGATGAGACCGTCGGACACGCTGAACAGTTGATGGAACGCTACCACATCTCTGGGCTGCCCGTCACCGAGAACGGCAAGCTGGTGGGCATAGTCACCAACCGCGATCTGCGCTTTGAGACGGATATGAGCAAGCTGGTGCGCGAGGCAATGACCCATGAGAATCTGGTAACCACTGGGGAAGGCACTACCCTGGAAGAGGCCAAGCGTATCCTCCACGAGCACCGCATTGAAAAGCTGCCGGTTGTGGACGAAGAGATGAATCTGCTGGGGCTCATCACCATCAAGGATATTGAGAAGGTCCAGCAGTTCCCGTATGCCTGCAAAGATGAACATGGGCGGCTGCGGGTGGCGGCGGCTGTCGGAGTTAGTGCTGACGTCTGGGACCGAGCAGCCGCTCTTGTTGAGCGGGAGGTAGATGCACTGGTGGTGGACACAGCTCATGGGCACTCTGAGCGCGTTTTGCGCACTGTAGAAAAGCTGAAAGAGAAGTGGCCTGACAAGGATGTGATTGCCGGCAACATTGGTACTGCTGAGGGCTGTCGCGACCTAATTGCAGCGGGAGCTGATGGAGTGAAGGTAGGCATGGGACCCGGTTCGATCTGCACGACGCGAGTAGTGACTGGTGCCGGGGTCCCGCAGGTGACGGCTATTACGCAAGCTGCCGAAGTCGCTGCGGAAGCCGGTGTACCGCTGATTGCTGATGGGGGCATTAAGTTCTCTGGCGATATTACCAAGGCGCTGGCAGCGGGAGCTGAATCAGTAATGATCGGCGCACTGTTTGCTGGCACCGAAGAAAGCCCTGGTGAGACAGTGTTGTACCGCGGACGCACCTATAAAGAATACCGTGGTATGGGCTCCCTGGCGGCGATGCAGGTAAGCCGCAGTGCTCGTGATCGCTACGGCCAGGAAGATGTGGTCGGGGAAAAGATTGTGCCCGAAGGTCTGGAGGGTCGTGTGCCGTTCAAGGGGCCGTTGTCGGGTGTTGTACATCAGCTTGTGGGGGGGCTGCGAGCGGGTATGGGCTACTGTGGGGTGCGAAACATCGAGGAGCTGCGCACCAGGACTTCGTTCTACCAGATCAGCGCAGCAGGCCTGCGCGAAAGCCATCCCCATGACATTACCATTACCGAAGAAGCACCCAACTACCAGGTTGTGGAGTAGGTGCTCACCATTTCGACGCCGCCCGGTACGGGTCTTCTGTGATAGTTGCATAGCTGGGGTCGTCTACTAAAGAAAAGCGCTGAATCAGATGGCAGATATCAAGACTGTCGGGCTCAGCAAGTACTTCGGCGATACAGTTGGCGTTGCCGGCATTGATCTGACTGTCGGCGACGGCGAGTTCTTTGTGATCACTGGGCCAGCTGGTAGTGGTAAGAGCACTATAATTCGCTTGGTGGCGGGGTTGGAGGAGCCCACCAAGGGCGATATCTGGATCGGAGGCCGGCCGGTTAGCAAACTGTCTGCTAAGGAGCGGCATGTTGCACTATTGTTCTCTAACTACGCGCTGACTCCGAGTGTGACTGTCTTCGAGAATATTGCAGTGCCGCTGCGGTTGCAGCAGATTTCAGCAGAAGAAACCTCTCGACGGGTGCAGGCCGCTGCTGAAAGGGTCGGCATAGACTCGTTGTTGGAGCAAGTTAGTGCGAGGTTATCCACGGTGGAGCTGTATCACACGGCTCTGGCCCGGGCATTGGTAAGTGAACCGGATGTCCTCCTGATGGACGGGCCACTGGTCAATCTGGGGACAGAAGACCGCTCGTCAGCTCTGGAACAACTACGGCAATGCCAGAAAGAGCTCGGAATTACAGTTCTGTACACGACTGAGGACCAGGCTGAGGCGACGGGCGTTGCTGATCGACTTGCGGTGCTCAATGGGGGGCGCCTTCAGCAGGTGGGGACAGTCTCCGAGCTGTATGATCGTCCCACCAACAGCTTTGTGGCGAGGTTCATTGGGCGTCCTCACATCAATATGGTGGAGGCCGTTGTTATGACAAGAGCAGGGAATGTCAGCCTGGACGTGGGGCTGGCAAACTTGGCCATGCCTGAAGATATCGCGACAGCCCTGCGCGAACTTGAGGGTCGGCCCGTGGTGATTGGTGTGCGCCCCGAAGATATATTCGATAAGCGGGCTGCTCCTCCTAAGCCAGCCATTTCAAGAGACAGTTTGAAAGTCAGGGTAGACGAGGTGACTACACTGGGCGACCGGTGCTTGCTCACACTTAACACTGGCCAGGACACCTTGAAGGCACTGTTCTCGCCCGGTTCTGTACCACCTGTCGGAGCTGAGATTGAAGTGTGCATTGACCTGGCCAAAATCCACCTCTTTGATGCTGAGACTGAGGAGAGGCTACCGGTTCCCAACTCATAGAGAGCCGGCTTGCAGCGGTGCAGGGTGGCAAATGAATGAGTGCTCGCACAAGCCAAAGTTGCTAATGCACGTTTGCTGTGGGCCGTGTGCAACAGCGGTCATAGAACGGGTTGTCTCGCGCTTTGACGTAACTTGCTTTTGGTATAATCCTAACATTGAACCGGTTGCCGAGTATGAACGTCGCCTGGCGGGTATGCGCACAGTTGCCGAGTTTATGGGTGTGCCGTTAGTTGAGGCAGAGCGGGATGCACCGAGCTGGGAGAGGGCTATTGCCGGGTGGGAGGCTGAGCCCGAAGGCGGGCGCCGTTGCCAGATATGCTTTGAGTATCGCCTGCGTAGGGCAGCCGAGTATGCCCAAGCGCATGATATGGACTATGTGGCGACTACTTTGACTATTAGCCCGCACAAAAATGTTCAGCTAATTAATTCGTTGGGTGAGATCCTAACGGAAGCAGTTGGCCTGAAGTTCTTGAGCGAAGTCTGGCGCAAGCAAGGTGGTTTTCAGCGCAGCGTGCAGCTCAGTAAGCAACTGAACCTCTATCGGCAGAACTATTGTGGCTGCCGCTACAGCGTACCATCTTCCGTCGCATTGTGCCGTGAGGGCGCTTCTGAGTAGTCGTGGCTGCGTTGTGCTCGGGGAACCTTAACGGATACAATTAACGTTGGAAATACTGGAAGTTATTCCCAGTATAGTTCAAAGGAGCTTCATGTTGAATAGTATCAAATATGAGGCGCTGGCGGTAGTTGTTGCTATTTTGCTTGCTGTGTGGCTGGTTGGTGGATGCAAGGAGGCCGTCGCGCCAATACAACCGGTGGAGAGGCATCATCACGGACCAGAGGAAGATGTGGAGGAGGCCCGTCGCAAGCCTCCGCCGCCTCCGGAACACGTGAAGCCGCCTCCGCACCCCGGCATGCCGCCTGAGTTGTTTGACGTGGTGGATGACCTGGACGAAGCGCTCAAGCTGTCCCAAAGCTCTGATCCACACAATGTCGCCAAGGGCATCCGGAGCCTGGGTAGCTTTCTGGTAAAGGGGGCGCCGCGACAGCGTCATAGGGTGCTGGCCGCCCTTCGTGAAATGCTATTGCATGCGAATAAGCCGGCTGTCCGGACGCAGGCGGCACAGGCGCTAAACCGTGACTTCGAGCGGACCCATTCGCTGTTGCTGCAAGCGTTGAACGACGAAGACACAGATGTGTTGAAAACGGTTTTGAATATATTGTCCCGGCATGCCAGCAAACCTGCTCTGGTCCAGCGCGTTCGTGAGCTGTTGGAGCACCCCGACAGTCGAGTGAGTGCCGAAGCAGCTTCTGCGTTGGTTGGGATGTATGCTCACTCCAAGAATATTGCGGGGTTGGTGAATCTGCTGGGAGCCGAGGAACATGACCTCTCGGCCAAAGCGGCTATTCGGCTGACCGTGATGGGACGGGAGGCTGTGCCCGAACTGATTCACGCGCTCAGGACCAGCCCAGATGCGGGGCAGCGCCACGGCGCGGCGATGGTGTTGGCTATGATCTGCGGGGGGGTCAGTCCCAAGCAGCAAAAATTTGCTGAATTGGCCCTGGCTGAGAAGAAATCCATGTTTGAGAAAGCTCCAGTATTGCCTGATCGCCGGGCGGTCAAACCGTTGATCTATGCTTTGCGCCACGATGAGTCAGCAGAAGTCAGGGAGATTTCAGCGCAGGGATTAGGCTATCTGGGCGATGCGCAGGCAGCGCCGGCATTGGCTGAGGCACTTACCAGAGATCCCTCTGAGGCTGTACGTCGACGGGCAGCCGCAGCTCTGATCACTGTTCCAGCGCGGAAGGTGCGCCGTGAGATCGAGAAGGCGGCCCGCAGCGACAAATCGGCGGCTGTACGCCGCTATGCTGCTGAAGCTCTCGGCTGGATTGGCTCGCCTGCGGTTGTTCCTGCCCTCATCGATATAACCGCGGACGAATCACCCGAGGTACGACAGTACGCGGCGGTCCAATTGGGTAAGCTGGCTGAGGAGGGAAAACTTTCGGAACAACTCCACACCCAGGCCTTGGTAGCGTTGGCCAAACTGTTTGACGACGAAGACTCCGATGTGCGTTGGGCTGCTGTAGTGTCGGTTGGTGCATTGCGTGACAGGGGCGCGCTGAGCCTTTTGGTTAAGGCGCTGGATGACCCGATGCCGACGGTCTCGCATGCGGCGGAGCGGGCGCTACAAAAAATGGGGATAGTGCAGCGCAAGGCGGAGGAGTTTGAAAAACAGTAGCTTGGACGACGCAGCAATAGGCTGCACCTGTCGTCGCCACCTGACTCAGTGCAGTCATTACTATTGCCGATAGCTCCGTGTCCATGACACAGCGAATCATGGTGAGCTACATCAATGAGCGTATTGGTCACTGTTCTGACGTATCTGGGCACGGTTGTGTTCGTAATCACCCTCTTTGTAGGGGTGCTGGCTACCCTCGTCGGCTTGCCGGGCACGGCTCTGATCTTACTTGACACCATCATCTTTTCGGCCTGCCACAGCTTTCAGCGTCCACCCTGGTGGTTTTTGCTTATTCTCCTGGTTCTTTCAATTCTCGCCGAGGTTAGTGACAACTTGCTCAGTGCTTTGGGGGTTAAGGCAGGTGGCGGCAGCAGCAGGACCAGTCTGTGGGCCTTAATTGGCGGAGTAGTCGGTGCAATCGTCGGGGCAAACTTCTCACCTGTTCTCAGTCTTTTGGGCATGACCGGCGGCCTGGCCGGAGTGGTATTTGGTGTGATAGTACCCCCGCTCGCGCTTGCCGCTGTCGGTGGCTTCCTGGCCAGCTACATTTGCGAACTGCGCACCGGAAAGTCGCCAGTTGAAGCGCGGAAGGCGGGCTGGGCAGCGCTGGTTGGCCGGCTTGCTGGTGTGTTGTTCAAGGTTGTAGTGGCATCCGTGATGGTGGCTATTGTCCTGTCAATGGCATTTTAGGTGGTATAGCCCCTTGAGCTTCTCAGCGCCTGGCCTCGGAGCGAACATTTATGTGATTTAAGTGTCTAAATACAAGAACCGAAGAGCAGTAGAGAAATTATCCCTTATCGTACACGCAAGTGGGTGAATATGTCCGCAAATAGAGCTCGCCTGAAATCCATAGCTGTAGTGCTGATTATACTGACGGCAATCGTAGCCAGCGTTGCCTATGGTGCCGTCTCTGCTGAGGGAGTGCGCAATCGTATTTCCAGCAAAATCAGAGAGAGGTATCAAGTCAAGAACCTGGTCATAAAGGTTATCCCGTTTGAGTCTGATTACTGGACGCAGCGCGGCAGATTTAGGTCAATATTGGTATCCGCTGATAAGATGGAGCGCAAGGGTATAGCCATCCGTAATATCTATATGAAGGGCTTTGATGTGACGCTTGATATCCCGCAGCTTTATGCAGAAGGCGATGTTGAAACCAAATCGCGCAAAAAGGTGGTCTTCAGTGGTCGTATCTACAAAGACGATTTGAACAAACTGTTAGCCCTGAAGAAGATGCCTATTAAGAACCTTGCCGTAGACTTTGTGGACGGCAAGCTGGTATTTACCGGAACATATCGATTTGGCTTTGGCCACAGCCTACGCATGGTTGGCAAGCTGAGTATCGAGGAACACAGGAAGATCAACTTCGTGGCGACGGCAGCTTCGGTCAACGGCATACCGTTGCCGGCTGGTCCGCTACGGATGCTGCTCAATAAAATAAACCCTCTTGTTGATTGCCAGACCATCCCTCTTAAACCCCGCGTCGATCGGATAGAGATCAAAGACAACTATATTCTGATCAAGGGCTGACCTGCCCTAAGCCCGTTGGGTTGCATCATTGACGAAACCGAGTATCTCCGTCGTTGGCATTTAAACAGCATCTGGTATCTACTAAGCTATCTCGACGCAACTAAGATGGAATCTCCTCGCCTAAGCGGGTGTTTATTCATTGAGTTAGGGCCTGTTCTGGGTGCTGCGAACTAGGCCGATTACGCTGCCAGGAGGGAATTAGGGTCCGGGGTGGCGAATAGTATATAGATAGGTATTGGGCAAGGAGGGAATTCGGTCTGGAGCAAGGTCAGAGAGGCACCAACCAACTGGCCCAGCAGCGCGCAAAGGGTATCCGCACTGCTATTGTGATGGCGGCAGTCGTTGTGGTGCTCCGCTACTTGCCTATTACCTCCAATCTTTTCTTCTTCTCGGTACTCGAGAATTATGCCTATGATGTTGCCTTCAGCCTTTCTTTGCCGGCAGCCCCCCCGGACATAGTCATCATCGCTATAGACGACGAAAGCCTGCGCCCCGACCGCTTGGGACGATTCCCCTGGCCACGCCGATACTACGCTGATCTGCTCAAGTTTCTAACTGAAGCCAAAGTTGTTGGCTTTGATGTACTGTTCAGCGAACCGGACCGGAGTGACCCACAGGGCGATGCTCGTTTTGCCCAGGCGGTACAGAATCATGGGCGGGTGGTGCTGGGCGCCTACCGGCGTATCCACTCAGAACAGGGCACAGATAGTTCCCCGAAGATGCCGGGCTATGAGCCGCATCCCGCCAGCTGCAGAAGGTTGCAAAGGATACAGCCTCTGAATTTCACGGTACCTATGCCAGCTTTGGCCGAGGCGGCAGCAGGTATTGGCTATGTGGACATTCAGGCGGATCCTGACGGCGTCTACCGGCGGGTCACCCCACTGCGAGCCGGATATGATGGTATGATATACCCGCATTTCGCCACCGAGATTGCCCGGGTCGCCACCGGCAGTACGCCGCAGGGGATTGTCGCCAGCCTGCCGGCCGGGCTGGTCACATTGGGCGACCACCGAACTTTCGTAGACTCGGCCGGGAAGAGTCTGATAAATTACTGCGGGCCGACCGGCACGATACCTCGGTACAGCTTTTGGGATGTGTTGCAGGGAAAGGTCGCGCCGGAAGAGTTTGCTGGCAAGATTGTGCTGGTTGGCGCAACTGCGCCTGGCCTTCACGATATCCGTCCGGCTCCGTATTGGGCCAAGAGTCGTTTCTTTCTGGGGGTGGAGACGAATGCCAATATTGTTAATAGTCTATTGACGAGGCCGCCGCTGAAGAATAGCTCGCGAGCTATTGGTTGGCTGAGTGTTGCCCTACTGCTGGGAATGATTTCAGGGTGGATGGTCTGGAATTACGGGGAGGTAACCGGGCCCCTGATCGGCGTGCTGTTTTTGGTTTTCATTGCCTTGCCTTCGTTCTTTGTAGC
>JALGTJ010000032.1 GCA_029821415.1 Candidatus Zipacnadia bacterium | reverse complement strand
CGGCCCCTTCGCTACGCTGAACCAGGCCCGCGAGGCGGTTCGCCAGCTCCGCGCCGGACAGCATAGGCTTACGCCAATAACTGTAATGGTGCGCGGCGGGACCTACTATCTGTCCGAGGCGGTCGTTTTTACCGCCGAGGATTCTGGAACTGCCGACGCGCCAGTCACCTATGCAGCCTATCCCGGCGAACAACCGGTGCTCAGCGGGGCCCGGCCATTGACCAATTGGCAACAGTACCGCGGCGAGATCTTACAATGCGATTTGCCCGAAGTCAGAAAGGGCAATTGGCGGTTCCGCCAGTTGTTCTTTGATGGGCGACCCCAAATCAGGGCTCGCTTCCCCAACTATGAGCCTAACAACCCACTTTACGGAGGATGGGCATTCATTGAAGAGCCTATAAGCGAGACTGCCTTCCGCTATGCGGCCGGCACTTTTCCACGACATTGGGCCAAAGCCAATCAAGGTGAGATCTTCATCTTTCCGGGCAAATGCTGGGACAACGACATAATACCCATCAAAGACGTTGACCCCGACCGCCGCATTATCACCCTCCAGCGTCCCCCCTACTACCATACATTTCTACCCTTGACTGCTGGCAATCGCTTTTATGTGGCCAATCTTCTTGAGGAGCTGGATCAGCCGGGCGAGTGGTGTCTGGACAGCGAGACGGGGAGATTGTACTTCTGGCCCCCGTCGGGTTCGCTGTGCTCGGGGCAAGTCACCGCGCCGGTAGCCAGGCGCCTCATCGAGCTACGTGGGACCGAGGCAGCTCCCATCAGACACATAAACATCATCGGCTTCACCTTTACCCAGACGCTTTCTTTATTCCCCCAGGCGCGCCAGCATCCTCCATCTGACCGTGCCGGCGACGATCCCGTCCAGACCTTCAATCTACCTCAGTCAGGCGGCCAGGCGGTCTACCTGGAAAATGCCGAACACTGCTGTATCCAGGATAACTACTTCCAGGCAGTCGGTGGCGACGCGGTACGTTTGCAAGACTACACCGCCTACAACCGGGTGGTAGGCAATACAATCGCCAAGGCCGGTGGCCACGGCATCTGCCTGGCCAGCACGAGGGGGGATGATCCGCCTCCCAGTTGGCAGACCGACCCCGGACTACTCTCCAAGCTGGTCAGCGGCCGACCACGGTCAGTGCGAAACATGATTTCCGGCAACCATATTCATCACTGCGGTCGGATAGAGAAACATGGCATGGGCATATATCTGTATGGAATAAACTCGGTTGACAACGTCATATCGCACAACCTTATTCATCATACCCCCCGTATGGGCATTGGATTGATGCACGGCTTTGGACGTAGCTTTATTGAATACAACGAGTTGCACGATATGGGCTTGGAGACCTGCGATGTCGGCGCTCTGATGATTGATCGCTGGTTTACCTACGAGCCCGATGATGAGCTATCCCAGGGACATGTCATCCGCTTCAATCTGGCCCGGGACGTGGTTGGCTGTGGAGCCTACAAAGAGCGCCTGATGCCCGGCGGTGGCACCACCGCCGGTGGTAAGATCTACACTCCCTACTTCAGTTGGGGTATCTACTTAGATACCTCCTCAAAGAACACCATCGTCTACGGCAATATCGTCATTGGCAACGTCCTGGGCGGTATAATGATGCTCGGTGACGTCTGTGATAATCTAATAGAGAATAACATCCTGAGCAATAGCTCATACAGCCAGATTACCTATGGCTCAATGAGTGCTGCTGCCAGTGGTAACCGCGTGGTAAGAAACATTGTCTACTATACCGATCCCGACGCCCTGCTTATCAACATCGGTACACAGCCTCACCCACATGCTCTGGCCGAAGCCGACTACAATCTGTTCTTCCCCGCCTCCGGGCAAACTCCCACCGTTAACCTACCCGACGTCGACCCCGAAGACTCATTCGCGCGGTGGCAACAGTTGGGGTATGACAACCACTCGCTGATCGCCGATCCTCTGTTCGTGGATCCCGACAGCGGCGACTACCGCCTCCAGTCAGGCTCGCCCGCCCTGAAGCTGGGCTTCCGGCCGATACAGTTCGATAAAATCGGCCTACCCCCGACCGCAGCAAACTCCCCAAGCCAAGACGAAATGATATTATGAGCAGTGCAACAAAGGAATATCCCCTACCATGCGCGAACTACCACGTACAATTCAGACCTAACAATTGTGATCCCAGGAGATACCTCCAAGAAGCAGCGATTATGCCGGGCGAGCGACGTGATGGGCAGTCGTTTTCCAACGAGCAGGTGCCTCACGAAAGATTAGCGACAGAGGCCAGGTAGGTGCTGGTTACGAAAAGAGACAATGACTGCTAAGAGGTGCCGACCGCAAATCATGTTGCCGATTCTGACAAGCAGAAGTCTCAAAGAGCACAAGTATGCTACTGTTCTCGCTTGCTAAGGAGAAGCTATGTCAAGACGCAGAGCATTCAGTTCGGGCAGACGCAGTTGGACGGGAATACTGTTCTGGGCCCTGGCGGTAGTTATTAGCGTGGGCGTTGCACTCGCCGCTGGCTGGTTGTCTTATCAGCTCTTGCCCCGAAACTATTCCGCCACCAGTTCTATGCTCATTAGCACTCAGCCAGATATCGTCGCCGGCATTATCGCCGGCAGTGCCAGCGATTTGGCAAATGCTACTGCTACTTCCGATACTCTGTTAAGGCCACCCGTTACTGGTGCCCTAAGCAGCCTATGGCCCATCTTGACCAGTCGCAAGATGTTGCTGAGAATGGTGCACAAGTACAAGCTGGAACAGAAGCTATCACTGGACGAGAGCCATGCCGTAGAGGCGCTCAGTAGAATGACCAAGTTCCGGCAAATCACCAACGTGGGAGTAACCGTCACGGTGACTTGCCCCGGTGCGCGATGGCCTCGCAATAGCTTCTTCCTCGGTTCGCCCCTCACCCTGGAAGATGCCCGGCAACTGTGCGCAACACTAGCGAATGGGTACCTTACTGAACTCGAAGAGTACGTTACTGAGACCAACCTGCACCAGGCACAGCAAACGCGTGAATTCCTGGAAGCAAGCGAACGGGAGACAAAAGCCCAATTACAACAGATTGAGCAAAGCCTCCAGAGGCTGCAGTCGGAACATTCCCTGTTAGATCCCCAGGGCAAGATCACAGAGCTTCTGGAAAGGCTTAAGAGCATTGAACCGGCCTATGCTGAAGCTGCAGCACAGTTAGCCGAAGCGGCAGAGAAGCAAAAGGCAGCCCGGGCCCAGTTGGACGAGTTGTCGAGTATGCGCATTGCCCAGGAGATAACGGTGCAGAATCCAGTCATCACCGCGCTGGAGCAAAAGCTGGCGGAACTGGACATAGAGTTGAAAACTCAACAAACCCTCGGCAAGAGTGACCAACACCCAGACATCATCAAGTTGAGGGCCGAGATCGCCGGCACCAAGCAGCAGCTACAGGGAATCAAGCAGCAGGTCGTACAGCAGGTTACGCGGCAAATCGACCCAGCCTATGAGGCCGTTGCGACAAAAGTGGTGGAGTTAGAAACCGAGATCGTCGGCGCGAAGGCCCGCAAAGCTCAGTATGCGCAACTGCGGCAAGCAGTCAAAAGAGAGCTGAGCGAATTGCCGGCTATCGCGCGCAAATATGCAGCGCTCAAGCGCCAAGCAGACCAGCAAGCACAATTGCTGGATCCATTAGGGCGGGGTCTGGGACTGGTTGCCCTGGTGGAAAAGTACAGCCGCGTCAGCAGATTCATCCGACTCGATACGGCTGTACCACCACAGTGGCCCTCTATCACCGCAGCGATATTCAGCGTCGTTATCGGCTTTGTTGTCCTGCTCATAGCCGGCGGCATACTCATCGTCTACCGACGTAGCCTGTCTAGACTATTCAGAATGTGAACACAACGTCAGGCCAGGCAAACCATCCCGGCGCAGCCCAGTGGTTACTCCAACTTCCGGTGGCTAAGCCCGCTGCCGCGAGGCACCAGTGGTCTGCCAGCCCTTTGACAGGTAAGCTATCCCGCCGAACGGTAACAGCTCCGCAGCGGCAACACAACCCACGGTCATCACAACCTGGACCTGTGAGGAGCAGTTCTATGAGCCATGTGAAGATATACTGGATTATCGTATCAGCAGCCGTCATCTTGTTGTTCGTACACTCAATGGCGACAGCCGCCGAACCGGGAGAGCAGCTGTTGGTGAACGGCGACTTCAGCAAGACTGTTGAGGGCAGACCAGCCGGCTGGGATGTCTCCACTGAGGAAGCCCAGGTCTCCGTCCAGCGCCTGGGGGGAGAGTGGATGGAGATGACCATTCCCTTTAACAGTGGCAAATACTCAACAATCCGCTTTTACCTGGCGGTCATTGGCGGCTCAATCGGTTCGGTGTGGTTTGACAACGTCCGCAGCCAGCAACTGGACATCAACAACCCTAGCTTCGAGCAGGTTACCGCAGAGGGTGCCTTGGTCGGCTGGGGGCAGGATAATGTCAACGTCACGATCTTCTCCGATGAGAGCCGGACCTCCGCAGGCAGCCGCTCGGCGCGCATAACTTACCAGACGCCTAACCGTCAGATTAGTCGCATTAGCCAGGAGATCCCCGTCACCCCTAATACCGACTACGAGATCTCCTTTGATTGTCTCGTGGGTGATGACTACCTGGGGGCAATCCGCCCCAATGTCTATGCTGTAAACGACGACGGCTCCCTCGGCCCACACCTCGCCGGTCCCACCAGCAATACTGACACGGTCATCGCCGAACGAGAGCGGTGCAACCACTATTTATGCACTATGGATCTGGCCGGAGGGCACGCGGAATTGTCACAAGCCATCAGCGCCAGGGCCGATGCCAATTTGGAAGCCGCCGTGGAGATTATGACGACAGATCTGCAGGGAGAAGTCACATTGCGGGTAGATGATGCCGATACTGGGCGACTGCTGGGCCAGGCCACTGAGTCGGAGAAGGATTCCTCCTGGCACCGTTTGCGTGTCCGCGTTGAAACTCCCTCTCCGCAGGTTCGCATGCGGATAATTGGTACAGGAACGGGCCAAGTAAGACTTGACCATGCGCGGCTGGGCCCACCACTAATCATACCTCCTGTCAAGCACGTCCGCTGGTTCCCGGCCTCGGAGAATTTTTCGCTGTCTGGCACGCTTACAGTCAGCGTGCAGGGTCGGGCCGGGCCGGCCCTCGGCGGCGCGTTGGATATGCTTGCCCAGGACCTTGATAAACTCAACATCAAGTTGATGCGGTTAAAACAAGGAGTCGGCCAGCTACAGATAGACATTGGACCGGAATATGGCGTGCAGGGAGAAGGCGCAGAGGCTTATTCACTATTAGTCAATCCCCTGGGAATCTGGGTGCAAGCCAAAGACGAACGGGGAGCTTTCTACGGCCTGATGACCCTGCTTCAGTTGATTAAGAGCAGCGAGGATGGCAAAGCAGTAGCTATTGCCGGCGAGATAACCGATTATCCCGATATGCCGATGCGGGGTGTCTTCCTGACCGGCGGCAGCATCACCGGAAAGGGGCTGGAAGAAGACCTCCAAGTGATGGCGCGGCTGCGTATGAATACCGCCATCGCCAGCCTCGACACTTACCATTACAAGACCGATCCAAAAGCTAAAGACCGAATCCAGCAATTCCTCCAAGCCTGTCGCAGATTCAACCTGGAGCCAATCCCCCTGCAGTGCACGCTCGGCTGGGGCTACTACGTTATAGAGCACAATCCCAACCTCGCCGAAGGCACTTATATTACTGGCGAGAAGCTCACTCTCAACGGTGAAGAGCCCGTCGAACTGGCGCACCGCAATGTGCTGCGCACTGAACTAACTGATATTGTGTTGCAGAGCGTTGATGGTAAGACTACCTACAAGCCCGGCGTTGACTATCGCATTATTCCTGGGGAGATCAAGTTTGCTGACCACCAGTTCTGGGCTGACGTCAAACCCTTTGCGGTAGCGCGCATTGCCACTGGTTCAATCCCCGACGGCGCCACAGTCCTGGCCAGCTACGACGCAGTAGTCCAAACCGGCAAGACAAGGTATGGTTACTGCCCCACAGAGCCCGAAACTCGCCGGATTATGGGCGAGTGGATCACTAACGTCGCCAAGGATTGGCCCTTCCACTACAATTTCATCTCTATGGATGAACTTCACGGGCGGTTCTGCACCGATAGCCGTTGCTTGAATAGCGGCAAGAGCCCCGCCCAGGTACTCGCCGAACATCTTCACTTCCTTGATGAGAAGGCCCACGAGGGGAATCCGGATCTGCGCCTGATGATGTGGGGCGACGCAGTGGATCCGTTTGATAAGGCAGGCTCGGTCGGCGTCGCCGATATCGGCCCGCTACTTCCCAAGGACATCATCCAGTGCGTGTGGGGCTACGAGGCCAATACCCCCCAAGCCCGAGGGTTTAAGGGAGTTGAATACTTCTCCAATCTTGGTATCACGAGCTTCGTCTGTCCCTGGTATGACTTCACCAACATCCGCCAGTGGGCGCAGGTCGTGGCCGAGGCCCGCCGCCGTGGCTGGCCCTGCCTGGGTTTAGTGGATAGTGTCTGGTATAGCAATGCCGACGGGGTTGAAGAAGCCGCGATCTGCTCCTGGGAGATTCCGAAGAAGGGCGATCCCCGCTACGTGCCCCTGACTATAGAGTAGCTTGCCATACTATTCGGCAATGGGCAGCAATGTGATGCCGTCGCGCTGAGCGTTGACGCGAAAGCGCACCAGCCAGCAACGGTTAGGAGGACTGCCAGACTGGACATAACTCAGCAGAATTGACTCATCACGATCCCGGAAGAGTTTGCCGTACCCATAGACCGACGGATCTACCGTAATCGGCTCTGACCAATTGTAGCCCCCGTCGCTACTTAGGAAAACGCTCTGGCCGCCAGCGCCGCCCGCGGTGCAGACTATGGTATCGTCGGCTAGCTTTACCATAGAGGGAGCATAAAAGTTGTCAGGCCCCACTTTGGCAATTTCCTCCCAGCTCACCCCCTGGTCATCAGAGACAAATACAGCACCATCCGGCCGCGTGGCCAGAACGATTCGCCCGCTGTCCAGTTGCACCCAGTCAGCTTCATCCAGGTCCTGATCCTCGCGGCGGATGTGGGAAATAATCCGCCAGCTCTTGCCATCGTCGTCCGACCGATGAATGGTTCCGTATAGCCGCGAGCTGCCCTTATCCATATCGTAGGTTGCCAGCAGGATGCCCCCGTCCGGCAGTTGCAGACAATGCGAGCGACACCGGGTGTAGAAGGTGCCCGAACTGTCCAGCGGCATCGGCTCGCTCCAGGTCTGCGCGCTGTCGATTGAGCGCATCACAAGCTGACGCGTATTCAATTCCTGATGCCCCTCGGGAGCTTCGGCAAATCCGTACCAGGAGGCCTGCATATTGACAATCAGCAATACCGTGCCCTCCCTGGTTACGAAGATGTCACTGGGACCAGTATCAATCGGACCATCGTAGACCGTAAATGGCCGGCTCCACGTCTTGCCGTTGTCACTGGACCGCTCCGCCATAATCCGTCCACCGGTGGGCGCGTTATAATCAGGGTCAAAGTTCATGCCTTTAGCCCACTGCTCCACCAATTCCTGTCTAATTACGTGAGGAGTGGCAAACGACACGTGCCAGTAGCCGGCCGAATGCACAAAAAATAGATCGCCGTCGGGCAGGCGCACAACCCCTCCAGCCCATCCAATGAAATCACCCAACCCGGGGAAATCGTCCGGGCGGTTGTGATCATAGCCCATTTGGGGCCCTCCCTGCTCCTCGTTTGTAACCGCCGACTCGGCGGCGACTGGCAACAGCGCTACTGCCAAAGCTACCGCAGCCAGCAGTATGAGGGAAGTTGCTCGTTGCATGGCTTATGTCCCCCTTCACCCGGTCGAGCCTAGGTCATCAGCTTAGTTGCTAGCGATTGTCCCAAATCCAGGACTTACCCACACTTCCCTTGTCAGCAGCGGTCTTCCTCCCTTGCTGGCCAGGTTCGCCATAGTTCGCACGTCGCCTCACCCGATGACGGTCACTGCTCGGAACGCCAATCAAGTATACGGCGGGCTACCTGGGACACTGGCGCCACCCAGATCCGGTCACTGTGTAATTGCAGGTGGCGGCATAGCTCTTCAAAATCCACATCGTTTATCGCCAGATGCCCCTCGTCAATACCGTGAAAGGTGAATATGCTCCAGCGGCCCCGGGTGGCAGCCCGTTCCGCCAGTCCCACCAGCGTCGGCCCCCAGCTCCGCTCCCCATTCCATGTGGATAGACAGGCCAAGTTAGCGGTCAGCGGATGATTGGCCGCCTCCAGGAATCCAGCCCGTCCAGCAATGTGGTGTTTCGCCACCAGCGGAACATAGCTTTGCCGACTGGCATCCTCCCCAATATAGGTGGAATAGCATGGATAGGCGAATGACATCTCCGCCTGGTCGGGTGCCAATTGCTGGATACGCTCCTTGCCCAGAACAATATCGGCCTCCATCTCCTCCAGCGTGCAATTCTCCAGACTCTTGCCGTCCAGGCTGTCAGCGAAGGCCCGGGAGCAGATATGTTTGGTGGTGTGATTGCCCAACTCATGACCGGCTCGCGCCACTTCCCGCCACGGGGCCAGGCGCCTTTCCCAATCATTGCCCCGAGGGGCAAGATAGAATGTCGCAGACAGACCATATTGCTCGAGCAGGGGAACGGCACGATCAAGCTGTGAGGGCAAACCGTCATCAAAAGTTAGTGAAACTGCGCCCTGGCAGTCTCCTGGATACGGCGACCTAACTTTGCTCTTTGTCACCTGTGCTCGGCTCTCCTTTTAAGATTTACCACGACCTGCTAATTGCTGTGATATTCTTTTGCCGCTGCGCGTTGCCCTTCACAGGACTTGCTCACAGCGCCGGAATATCCACTGGTTCGCCGCCCCGGCGGATGGACTCTATCGCCGCGATGCCCGGCAGACTCATATCCAGTGCCCGATGCACGTCAATCGGCACCGGCTTCTGGTCGCGGACGCATTCAGCAAACACCGCTACCTCGCACAAGTCCGCCCCCCAATGCGAGCCGCCTTGATACGAATTGAAGGGATCCCCTGGGTCCAGATCAAGCATCACCCCGTCGTGCAGCTTTGCATCAACGGCATCGCTGCGGGTAAGCCGATACGGAGTCTCGCCCAGAAGCGGCGGCTTGCTCTCCAGGGGATCAACCTTGAAGGGAAAACTTTCAATCGTCCCGTGCTCACCGGTGAACGAATAACAAATGTCGTACCGACCCACGAACATAGAATGGATGCTGTCGAAGACAGTGCCTTCGGTGCCGCAAGCATGTACACAGATCAGCACCGGGTCGTGGTCTTCCATTACTATCCGATCGTTACAACAGCGGTCCCAGGCTGTGTGTTATATAGCGTGGAATCTCATAACGTGCCATCCAGGGGCGGATTCCCTCCTGCACCCACCGATCCACCTCAGAGCGAAAGTCATGGCAATAGCTGCCCCGCGCGTATATGATCCTACCAATCTCCCCCGCCTCAATAAAACGCTTGAATGCCTGGACATCGCGCCGGAAGCAGTAGTTTTCGGCCATCATATACAAGCAGCCCGTCTCCTCAACTGCTGCTACCAAAGCGCGGGCCTCCTCCATTGAGGCCACCGCCGGCACTTCGCACAGTACTGGCTTGCCGGCCTGCAAGGCCCGGATCGTCATATCAGCGTGCACCGCCGGCGGCGTGGACAGGAAAATGAAGTCCACGTCGCTGGCCAACAGGTCTTCGTAGCTGGTAAACAGTTGCCCGACCCCCAACTGCTCCCCCCACTGCTCCAGCAAAGCTTCGTTGCGATCGCACAGTGCTCCCAGCTCCAGCCACTGGAGCCGCTCAACCTCCCGCAGAAAAGTCTTGTCACGCCCGCCCAGCCCGCACATCCCGAAGCTAATAGACACTCAGTGGCGAGGACCGTAAAGAAAGTTGTACGCTCTTTGCCCCCGAGCAGCTCGCAAGCTCGCACGCGCCAATCCCCGGAAGGGTCATTACGAGCAATGGGCAGTGCGATTCGCGCGTAGCCTTCGCGGGCCAGATAGTAACCGCTATAGTCGCTTTCCCTGCCCTGACTGTCGGTAATCGTAACCTGCAAAGGCATCAGCCCTGACACGGGTCGGCCCGTCACGTCCTGTACCGTGACCGAAATAGGTACCTGGGTTCCCCTGGTCACCTCGGCTGGGGCGGTAACCGCTAACTCCTGGATCGGATTAGGCCTCACTACAAATATCTTGCCCTCGCCCGGCCCCAGCTCTACTTGCCAGGTAAGCCACTCTCCGTCCACCTGGGCCTCAACTACC
>JALGTJ010000314.1 GCA_029821415.1 Candidatus Zipacnadia bacterium | reverse complement strand
CCTGTTTGCTTGCTGTACATTGTGCTCACCTCGCCTTTGTGTGTGGGGCCCCCCCACTGTATTAGGTACTATAGCACTGGCACTATATCACGGGTGGCAGGACAAGTCAAGGGGTTAGCTACTCCCATTCAATGGTAGCGGGAGGCTTGGAGGTGACGTCGTACAGCACTCGGTTGACGCCGGCCACTTCATTGACGATGCGGCTGGCGATGTGCACTAACACCTCATCAGGAATGCGAGCCCAATCGGCAGTCATATAATCGGTAGTGGTCACCGCTCGGAGGATCACTGGATAAGCGTAGGTGCGTTCGTCCCCCATTACTCCCACCGAGTGCAAGTCAGCAAGAACGGCGAAGCTCTGGGCTATCTGGTCGGAAAGTCCGGTCGCCTGTAGTTCGTCGCGGAAGATGGCGTCGGCAGCTCGGACTATCTCCAGGCGCTCGGCAGTGACCTCACCGGCGATGCGCACTGCCAGACCGGGACCAGGGAACGGCTGGCGGTTAACAATCTCATCGGGCAGGCCCAGTTGGGTGGCAATCTGGCGGACTTCGTCCTTGAACAGCCGGCGGAGCGGCTCAAGGTTCTCCCACCTGATATCGGCAGGCAGGCCACCTACATTGTGGTGGGTCTTGATGGTGGCGGTCTGGGCCCCGCCGCTTTCGATGACGTCCGGGTATAGCGTGCCGTGGGCGATATAGCGGAATTCGCCCAGCTTTTCAGCTTCGGCCTCAAAGGTGCGAATGAAAGTCTCGCCAATGATCCTGCGCTTCTGTTCGGGATCAGTTACTCCCTGAAGACGCTGGAGAAACTGCTGAGAGGCATCTACGGCCACGAAGCGGTCTCCCAGTCGGGGAGCAAAGGTGGCAATGACCTGCTCGGCTTCATTCTGGCGTAGCAGCCCGTGATCTATGAACATTGCGGTGAGCTGGTCACCGACCGCCCGGTCCAGCAGAGTGGCAACCACGGCTGAGTCAACACCGCCGGATACTCCGCATAAGACTCGATCCTGGCCGATTATTGCCCGAAGCTGAGCCACTGTCTCCTCAATAAAGGCGGTCGGGTGCCAGCCCCCCGTGCACCCACAAGCCCCATACAGGAAGTTGTGCAGTATCTGCGGCCCACAGGGGGTGTGCTGGACTTCGAGCATTCTTGCTGGTGGCGAGATTAGTGAAGCCCGGCGGGACTTGCTGCACCAGGTCCCCGTGGCTCATCCAGGTCTGGCAAGGGCTGGCCACGCCGGCAAGCAGCAGATCCGGGTCAACAATCTCAACACTGGTATGTGCCCATAGCAGATACCCAGGATAGGGATGCCGGCGGTGAAGATTTTGGGGTCAATCATCGGCGCGCCCTCAGCGTAGACACTGCTGGGGCCACCGGAGAGAATGATGCCCTTTGGCTGCTCGGCCACCACTTGTTCAACAGGAGTATCCGCCGGCCGGATTTCGCTGTAGACATGCTGCTCGCGCACTCGTCGAATGATAAGCTGGACGTACTGAGCGCCAAAGTCAACCACGAGGACGGTTTCATGTTGTGTAGTTGCGCTCATCTTGTCTATTGCCCTCAGTGTTATGGTTCCTCGTTCAGTTTCGCTTCCACTGCTTCAGTCTTGTGCTCTATACTTGTGTCCCTGTCGCGCCGGTCGTCAATTCTTATTGAAGTCACCACACGGGGATAGCCCTGCACGAAGCAGACCTCATGCATCTCGCGGGCGACATCCAGAAGAGTGTCCAGCTCGCCCTCCAGCACGGTGCTCATAGGCCCAAGTTGGTACGGGATATTGCGCTCTTCAACTACTTTCAGCACCTCAGCCAGCGCGTCGCTGAGACTGGCTCCCTCTTTGCCAATAGGAATTATGTTAATCTGGAGCAGAACCGCCATAGCTCATACCACCCTTCGCTCCTCACGGAATTCGATGCTGGGCACTATCTGCGCCCAGCGGAGCACCCAGCTTGTTTTCGGAACTGCTGCTTTGCTCTGAGTATGCCACCAAGTTCGCCACTTTTGTTGCGTTTCCTTCGTCAACCCGGGATGCCTTGGCTGTCCCGGGTGAAATGCAGAAGACTCACTGATGGAGGGAAACGGTCAGATTTCGTGGAATAGTATAGGCCTGTGGCCTGGCACGAGCTGCTGCGGGCATCATCTACCGTACTACCGGCCTACAAGGAGCAATACAATGACAGATATTGATGAGCTGTGTGTCAACACTTTGCGTTTTCTGGCCGCCGACGCGATCCAGCAGGCCAAGTCGGGACATCCTGGGATGCCGCTGGGGGCAGCGCCGATGGCTTATGTGTTGTGGGACCGATTCCTGAAGCACAATCCGCGCGATCCCAACTGGTTCGACCGGGACCGATTTGTTCTGTCAGCGGGGCACGCGTCCGCGCTGCTGTATTCGCTGCTGCATACGTATGGCTATGACTTCCCGCTGGCGGAAATCAAGAATTTCCGGCAGTGGGGCAGCATAAGCCCGTGTCATCCCGAGGCGCAGCTGGCTCCCGGAGTGGAGGTAACAACTGGGCCGCTGGGCCAGGGCTTTGGGATGGGTGTGGGGATGGCCATAGCGGAGCGCTTTCTGGCTGCAAATTTCAATGTTACTGACGATAGTGGTCGGGAATACAATATTGTCGACCACTACACCTATGCAATA
>JALGTJ010000031.1 GCA_029821415.1 Candidatus Zipacnadia bacterium | reverse complement strand
CGGTGACTGCCCCTATTCAGCGAACACAAGAGCGTTGGTCCAGGCAAAATGTCCTGCTTTATCCACGCATTCAATGCGTAAGAACTTGCGAAATGAGCTGAGCGGGCGCCGAGCGCCTGTCAAGAGCTGATCGCCGACAGCATGTTCTACAGAGCTATAGCCGTTGTCAGTAATAAAATTAATGCGCTGAACCGGCGAGGTTTCCACTACCACTTCATCGCCGACCAAGGCGACGGCCCGAAATTCTGGCCCGCAGGTAGCATAGAAATGCCCAGTACGCAGCGCCTGCAGGATGCCCTGTTGGGAGAATTCCTTGACCTTGACCATAATCCAGCCCCGGCCATAGTCGGGGACCTGGCGACCCCAGTGGGCATCGTCGGCTGCTACCCCATGGATCGACAGGCCCTGGGTTAGCAGGTGGTCCCAATAGCTGCGCGCGAAACCCTTGGCGCAGACCACATCGCAGGTCGTATTGAAAACCTCCAGAGCAACAGCGTTATGCACCTGGGCAATGTCCTGGTAAGTCAGCCCGCTCCAGTATGGATGGTCAATAACCGGCACAGCGCCTTCGTCCAAAGCAAATTGGGCCGCATCAGACAGGCTCCAGGTCGGCCGCCACAAGCCGGTACGAGCAGTACCAAGGGCAAGCAGGTGCGCCACCCGCTCGTTGGGTAACTCCAGACGCAGCTCAAGACCAGGCAGAACCAGAAAATCTGTACTGGACAGCGCCGCAAAGTCAGGCAATGCTTGCGGATTGGCCAGTTTTTCCTCGTGCTCGGTCAGGAACAGAAAATCATAGCCAGCTCCCCGATACCAGTCGGCCACCTGCTGCGGAGGAAGCTGTCCGTCAGAGCAGGTGGTGTGAGTATGGGTGTTGCCCTTCATCCATCTCCCTTCGTCATCGTTGAACAAGCTGAACAAAGCTGGCATCAGTCTATGACCTTTCGCCCTTGGGAACGGTGCCATTACTCCAGTTATGCAATTCGCCGGGTCAACTGGGAATACCTTCCTAGCCAGAACAATTCCGTCAAGTTCAGAGTTGCCATAGGCTCGATCGTACCCGCAGCGTAGCTGAGCCGAGGATGTGCCTCACGCCGAAAACGTGGCTGCGCTCAGCCTTCGCAACCCCAATAAGATGAGGACTGCGTTGACAAGTGCGACAGTGAAGGCTATAATAGACGTCAAAATAGACTCAACCCAAAAAGGAGACTGGCTCGCATGAGTTACCGCTGCCGCCTTACGTTAATAGCGCTGGGCGCATTGGCGTTGTTAGCTGTTGGTGCTGCTGCCCAACAGCCCAACCCACAGCTAGTTGCCGGTATCAATGCCATTGAGGCAGGAGACTATGAACAAGCTGTGACCAGTCTGCGGCAAGTGGTCGAGGCCCAGCCGGACAGCGAAGCAGCGTATTTCCATCTGGGAGTAGCCTACTTCCACCTCCAGCAATACCCGGAAGCGCTGGCTGCTTTCCGCAAGGCTGAACAGCTTGCGCCAGCTCGACCTGGTGTTCAGTTGTACATCGGGCACATATATGCGGCACAGGGGGCATTACAAGAAGCCATAAATGCCTACCGCAAGGAACTGTTTAAGCTGGAAGGCCCTCAAGAAACCGACGCCCTGGTCGCCCTGGGCCGCACGTTCGTCCAGACTGGCCAGCTTGACCAAGCTAAACAAGTTCTATCCAAGGCCATCTACTATGACCCGAAATACGTGGAGGCCTATTACCTCCTGGGACGGGTTTACGCGCAGCTTGGGCAGCCGCAACAGGCCCTGAAAGAGTTCCAACAGGCGAGTGAGGTGCTTCAGGAATGGAACGATATGAGTGTCCGCCTGCAACGACTACCCGTCACCGAGCAGCGTCGCCAGGGCACGACCGAAGAGGCTATGACGCAGCAATACAGCCGGGCCGAACTCTTCGCCCGCCAAATGGGTTTATGGCCTGATCTTAACAAAGCCATTGGCGACACCTACCTTGCCTTAGGCGAGTGGACGAAGGCCCGTAACGCTTATCGCCAGGCACTAAACCGCACGCAATTGGGTAACCCCTCCGATCCGGACGTCTATGTGCGGATCGGTCGCGCTCTGCTGGCAGACGTCAAGGAAATGTTCTACGATGAAGGCCTGCTGTTCAGCGCTATTCCTATGACCAACAATGCCATTGAGGCAGCCGAGCAAGCATTGAAGTTTAGCCCTAACTACGCCCCGGCCCACGAACTGCTCGGCGAGGTGTATGCCCTACAGGCCAATACTTACGCTTCGGATCCGGACCGCAATATTGTCTCCCACTCCTATGAAGAGGCCATTGAAGAGTTCCAAAAGGCACTTGACCTCAATCCGTCTTCGGTGCATGCTCTAACGGAGTTAGCCCGCACCTATCTAGACCAGGCCAGTAAGCTGGAGCCAGGCACCGAGGCGGTGATAAAAGCCGTTAGCCAGGCAATAGCAGCGGCCGAGCGTGGTTTGGAGCTCGATCCGCAAAACGCTGACCTGTACATCCAACTGGCCCGGGCAGAACTACTCCGAGAAAACTACGCGGCTGCTCTGGAAATAGCCCAGCACGCCCTGACACTGAAACCAACGGATGTGACCGCCCTGAATACAGCAGGACTGGCTGCGTACTACCGTAACGATCTGCCGCAGGCTGTTGAATACTTCACTGAGGCAATTCGAGTCAATCCCGAACACAGCCAGTCGCATGTGAACTTAGGTAACGCCTTCTTCCAGATGGCGTCATGGTACCGCGCCCGCCGTCAGTACAAACAAGCGCTGGAACATATTCCTGAAGCTGTCCTGGCCAAAACTGCCTACCAGCGAGCGTATATGTACTATATGATCGCCCTGTCCTATCATGAAACGGGTAATTATGAGCAGGAGATCGCGGCGCTCAACCAGGCCTTATCCCTGGATCCAACTTATTTTGAGGCCTACCAACAGATGGGGCGGGCTTACTTGGCCCGCGCCGAGTACCGGGCAGCGCGCCGCGTCTTAGAGATTGCCATACAGAACGCACCCACTGATGAGCAGGTGGCCGATGTGCACGTTCAGATCGGTGAGGTGCTTGAGGCTCAGGGCAATGTCCACGAGGCAATTATGGCATATAGTGCGGCATTAGCGGTCGACCCCACCAACGCACTGGCCAGTTCGGCGCTGGTCCGCCTAAGCCGCACATAATCCGGTGTTCGAGCGTCTCTCTCAGCTCAGCCTTATTCAATTGAAGCTACCATGGATGATAGCCAACATAATAGTTGGCGCAATGGTACTGGCGCCGGGAAACTGTCTCGCACAGCAATTGTCTTGGCCGCCGGTAATCAAAGAAGTAATGCTGGATAATGGCTGTCGTGTTCTTTTCCAAACGAATAGCAGTACTTGCACAGTGGCGATATCAGCTCTGGTCAAAGTGCCCGCCAGTCGAGAAACGCTGTTAACTGCAGGTGTCCGACAGCTACTCGCGCTGATCCTGGCCACGCCGGATCCCGGAGCGGGGCAGATTGGGCCCTGTCCACCAAGCCTGCGGCTAGCAGCCAGTGCTACCCGCGATGGCGTAGTTTTGCAGGTAGAGTGTTTGCCACAGGACCTTACCTACGCACTATCACTAATTCGCCATCAGCTTTTTGATGTAGAAATCAGTCAGCAAGATTTTGAGATAGCCCGCAGCCAGTTAAGCAGGACAATCCAGGCAAACAGACGTTTGCCGCTGCCTGTGGCCTTCAATACTATTGTACAGGAGCTATATCCTCAGCAACCGGGCTCCTGGCCAATAACGGGGACACTGGCTTCCATGTCAGCCTTAACTGTGAAACAGACGCGGCAGTTCTATCGTGACTATTTTCGACCCAACGTAACCGTCATCGGTATTAGCGGGAAGATCACAGTTGCTGCGCTCAGAGCAGAAACTAAGAAGCTTTTCGGGGAGCTATTGCCTGGTCCTGAGCACGGTGGGGAGCGCTTTACCCCGCATCCGAGAATCGGCGAGTCCATTCGGTTGATGATGAGGGGATTGGATAAGTCGGCGGTGATGATTGCCGGCAGGGCTCCTGTTATCGGCGATCCGCAATATCCAGCGGCTGTTGTGCTTAGTGCGCTACTAGGCTCGGGAATGAGCTCGCGACTGTTCCAGGCGCTGCGCGCCGAGCAGAGCCTGGCCTATACAGTACAGGCGGCGCTGACTCCGTCTACAGTGTGCAGTTATAGTCATGTGCTGGCAACGTGTCAGCAATCAAGCATTGAGGCGGTACGTGCCGAGATTATGCATCAGCTCACAGACATTGCCACTGACCCACCGACTCAGCCCGAGATAGAGCGGGCTAAACGATTTGCTGTCAACAGTTTTCTACTTAGCCAGCAGCGTAACCGTGACGTGGCGTACTATTTAGTACTGTTCAGCAGCGATGATCCAGCCAAGGGCCTTCGTATTTACCGTGAGTTTCCACAGCTCATCGCAGAGGTTACCGGTGATCAAGTGAGGAATTGCTGCGCACAAATCTTCAGACAGCCTGCCACAGTGATAATAGAGGCCGTCTCCGAGCCACAGACAACGAGCAGCCGCGCAGCACAGGTCAAGCCGCTGCACTGCTGCTGGCAGCCGATATACCAGTATAGCTGGGCAGTTGATAGAGGAGATTAGCTATGAAGCGCATACACTCAGTAGGTCTTACCGTTCTCGTCAGCAGCCTTATTCTCGCCAGCAGCGCTGCAATAGCCCAGACCCCCATAGACTGGGCCTATCTGTACGATACGGCACACACCGGAGTGACCGCCGACCCGATAGCGATACCTCTGTCGTTGAGCTGGCGTTATGCCACCGGCCAAAGCGGCGAGGCTGTCTCGACCCCGGCGGTGGGGAAGGATCGAGTCTATTTCGCTTGCGGCACCAGACTCTACGCGGTTGATCGCGCCACCGGTGCGGAGAGCTGGCCCAACGGATACACAGAACTGAACACGCAGGTCACTTCTGGCCTAGTATTATACCACGGTACTCTCTACTTCGGTGCCGCCGACGGCAAGCTATGGGCGGTGGACGCAGCCGGAGGAACTGCTAAATGGAAATATGCCTCAGAAGGACCAGTGAAGTCGGCACCCGTCATCCACGCTGGCATCATCTATTTTGGGTCTGACGACGGCCGACTATACGCTTTTGATCTGTCCACCGATCAACCGCTCGCGCCATTTGAAGCCAGCGGGCCTATTCAAAGTACCCCCGCTATCTGGAGGGACTACATCTTCGTATCATCCCAGGACGGATACATCTATGCTCTACAACGCACTGCCAGTGGTTTCCGAATGGTCTGGCCCGCCCAGGTCACTGCAGCGTACATGAAACTGTTTTCTTCACCGGTGGTTCACCGCGGACAGGTGTTGATCGGCGCCAGCAATCGCTTGATTGCTCTTGACGCCCAACGGGGCACCCGGCGCTGGACCTTCAAGACAGGCGATCTGATCACCGGCAGCCCGGCTGTAAGAGGCAGGCGAGCGTACATCGGCAGCCGTGATGGTGTGGTCTACTGCATTGACACCACCCGGGGTAGTGCTATCTGGCGCTTCCCCGAGGACAGCTCGCGCGGTCCAATCCAGTCAGCACCGGTCCTGGTCGGTGATGTGCTGCTCGTACGCACCGGAGATGTACAAGCAAACCTCGCCTCGCGCCAGACCACCACCAGTCGCCCACCAGGCGTTGAGCGAGGACCAGGAATAGGCGCCACCACTCAGCCTCAGCGCCAGACGCAGACCTACCCAGCGACGGTCATAGCACTGGACCCGGAAAGCGGCCAGCTTCTGTGGGAATATCGCCTGCAGCAACCGCTGCAGCCAACCACTACCCCTGGCAGCCAATTTCCCGGCTATGGACCGCAAGGCGCACCGATGGTGCGGCCAGGACAGCCCGGAGGGGCACCGGGGGCGGCAGGCCCGCCGGGCCTTGGTGGTGTGCGTGCAGGTGCGACAACCAGCTACACAACCGGGCAGGATATCTACACCTGGTACGTGGATTCCTCTTTAGCCTGCACGCAGGGCAGCCTCTACGTCCTTGGTGACGATGGTGCACTGTACGCATTTGACGCCGGTGCGGTGGACAACGAAAAGCCAGTCTTCAAGCAAACCATCATTATTTTCCCTGGCACTCAGCCTGGTACTGAGTACAGTTTCGTTATCCCCAACGAACCCGAGGAGCTCTTCTTCCCACCACCACCGCAGGAGGATCTAATTCAGCTTCCCGGGGCACCGCCGCTGCGCGTGGTCACCG
Source organism: Candidatus Zipacnadia bacterium (assembly GCA_029821415.1). Taxonomy (GTDB): domain Bacteria; phylum Armatimonadota; class Zipacnadia; order Zipacnadales; family Zipacnadaceae; genus JALGTD01. The sequence goes on along the minus strand of JALGTJ010000031.1, from coordinate 2,368 downwards.
AAGTCAGCGATACTGGCAGTGGCATTGACCCAGACAGTATACAGATCCTGATGGATGGCCAGCCTGTTCCCACTACAGAAGCAATTTACGACTCAATGGCGGGAATGATTTGGTGGATTTACGACCCCGATGAGCCCCAGGCGCACAACTATCCAGCAGGGCTTCACACTCTTACAATCAGGGCATCTGACTGGTCGGGCAAGCAGGGCGGCGCGCGCATCTACTTTGTAATCGACAACTCGCTGACCCAGCCGAAAGTACCAGGAATGCTTCAGCAGCCGTATGGATACGGCCCCGGTGGAGGCGCCCCGGGCTATCCTGGCATGCCCGGCCCCGGAATGCCTGGGGCAGGAGGCCCGCCGCGGCCATTTTGATAACCATTTGCAAGCTGCAACTCATCCCGCAAGGGGAGGCCAACCCAGATGGGTAGCGCAATTGCCAAAGTACTGTTACTGTTGTTGATCATCGCTTACTGTGCCCTGTTTATTCAGTGGAACAGCGAACCGACCTTTATCCGAGGCGCAGTGGCCTACGGACAGGGATACGGTTACACACTCGCACTGGGCTGGTGGATGCTGATAAGCGCTGGTGTTGGCGCCATCGTGATGGCAATTGCGACCTGGTCACAGTGGGCGGCACAAAAACGTAGGGCGGACAGCGCCGCCGCCACTGTAGAGAAGGCTAAGGCCAAGCTCCAGGAACTGGCCGAGAAGATTAAGCAACAGCGTCAGGAGATTGCCGAACTGAAAGAAGCTGCATCCAGCCAGTTCCAGCCAGCCGAGGACGAACCTGAGGTTGATGAAGACAGTTTGTAGGTGACCCAGCCAGTTTTAGACTTCGCGACGCTCGTGCAGCAAGAGGCCAAGTGCCTCTTGTTGTGCTTTGTATGCCAATATGCCATCTGCCCCGGCAAAATGGAAATGCAAGGGACCCACAAAGGCCGCCATGGGGCCTCCCCGCCATAACATTCCAGATGGCGCAGATAGCGATAGGCGAGAATCTTTGCCAGGGGTCTTCTGTTCCCGGATTCTTATAACCAGATAACACACGGCACGAGGAATTGCCTCAGCAAGCAGAGAAGATTAGAGATAGCAGTAAAGCGGACGAGAAGTGGGCTTGAAACACTCCGCATGCCTGGTTTCCGCAACTGGTTTTCTCTTGTTCGGGTAGCATCTACCACCGGTGATGGAAGATAACAAACGTATGAGGAATCAAGCAGTGATCACTCTTGTGGGTTGTGTGATGGCTCTGTGTGTATGTGGTAGTTTGCTTGCTGCGGAGCTATTGCACCAGAATCAACTCGCCGAAGAAATTGTCGAGAAAATCTATGCTGACGGAACGAGGGAAATTGTTGCCGGCGGCACAGTCCTGCGCGACAACACCCCCGCACCGGAACCACCTCCGGAGCGAGTATCTGAGCAGGAACGCGAGCAGGGGTATGTGCTGTACCAGCGAGAACTATCCGACGGTGTATTCCGCCATAGCAGTCCCCGGCCAGAGGAGCACATCAGCAGTCTGGCCACTCGCATTAGTCTCGGCGAGAAACGACACGTCCAGTTTGAAATTACTGGAACCCAACATTCCGCGAAGCTCCGAAGCTCATAGATGCACCAGACAGTCCTACCGAGATAGCCAAAGGCGAAAACCAGCAATACTGGATTACCGTGCACGTGCCGATTACGGCTGCTCCTGGCGAATACACTACCAAGCTACTCATTCAACCCGAGGTGGGCCGGCCCGCCGAACTGACACTGCAAGTAAAAGTTCTGCCCTTTCGACTTGCTGCGGGACGGTGGTGGGGTATCTACTACTACCCAGCATTTAACTCGAATACGCCACGCGACTTTGCCGACATGAAAGCACACAGTGTCAACGCGATGCTCATCTGCCCGCCTGGCCATCAAGACCCGGTTCTGGAGCGTCAGGGCAATAAGATTCTCGCCTCGTTCCCACTGGCAGATAGGGCTATGGCTGAACTGCAACGGCAGGGATTCCGAGGCCCGATTGCTTACTATCCCCGTCTACTTAGTTGCCGAGTGCTACAGCTATTCAATCGGGTAGACGGCAATACATTCAAAGCAACTACGTACTACGGCCAGGCAGCCGTGAGCTATAAAGCAGAGGACTTTCCGGAAGATCTTAAGCCGGTGATGAGGGACCTATACCAGCAGATGGTTGACCACGCCAGCGAGGCAAACTGGCCCGAGATTCTGTGGTATCTGGTGGACGAACCCAGCCCTGGATCAATGGAGATGGAATGGGCGAAGGTGGAGTACTCTCTCTTCGCTGAAGCCTGCCCGGAGGCCCGGAGATTATGCACCGCTTATTCACAGGATATTGCTAAGGCCATTGGTGTCCCATTGGATGT
>JALGTJ010000313.1 GCA_029821415.1 Candidatus Zipacnadia bacterium | reverse complement strand
TGGAACCTGCATCGCAGCCGGCTGGCAGATGTCATAGTAGCTGAGATTGGCGTGGTGCTGGTAAACAGGATTCTTGGTACTCTGGCGATACTGGCGGCGCTCGGCCTGGGAGCCGTGCTCTATATGACCAGTCCGGCACTATTGCCTGTTGCCATAATGGTCGCCGCCGCCATCATCAGCTTCGCGATGATCTTCACCAGTTACGTGCGCACCGCGTACTACACCTGCCTGTACTTGTGGGCCGCCGCCAGCGAAGCCGCCCAGCAGCCCGTCGCTGCGCCTAAACCGCTGGCGGTCGCCGCGGCATAAGGAGCCTGACGAATGCCTGATTTTCCTCAATCAAAGCCTTCGGATGCGAGCCGCCCGCCCATGCCTGGCCACCGAGGGGTTTCCCTGCGGCGGCCGGGCGGCGGGATCCGTCTGGGGTCAGTAGCCGGCATAGAGATCGGTCTGGACTATAGCTGGTTCGTAATCTTTGGTCTGGTCCTGCTGACTATGGGCGCAGGATACTTGCCGAGCGAATTGCCGGGGACTTCACACATAGTCATCTGGGTGCTGGCCCTCCTGACGACGATTCTGTTTTTCGCCTCGGTACTGGGGCACGAACTGGCTCATTCAATACTGGCCCGCATCAACGGCCTACCCATTGAAGGAATTGATCTGTTTATACTTGGCGGTATAGCCAAGCTTCAGGAGGAACCACATTCACCACGACAAGAGTTTATCATCGCAATCGTGGGTCCGCTAACCAGCTTCGTAATCGGCGCTGTCTTCGCAGTACTATGGATCGCCCTGCGTCCGATAAGTTCACCACTGGCTGTCGTGGCTGAGTATGTGGCCCAGATCAATATTCTGCTGGGTGCCTTCAACCTGCTGCCCGGGTTCCCTATGGACGGTGGACGGGTGCTGCGGGCGGTAATCTGGTTGCGAACCGGCAGCCTCCGGCAGGCTACACAAGTAGCAACCTCCGTGGGGCAGTTCTTCGGATACGCCTTGATTATCTTAGGCCTGGTTGAACTGTTCGTGACTCAGAGCTTCAGCGGCATCTGGCTGGCTTTCATTGGATGGTTCATACTGCAGGCTGCTCAGGCCAGCTACCAGCAACTGCTGATGCGCCAGAGCATCGCCGGCGTCAAAGTCAGGGAAATTCTCAGTACAACTCCACCGATCATTCCCGCACATATCAGCGTCCATGACGCCATTGATCGCTACTTTATGGAATATCCGGCCTCTGTCTTCCCAGTGATGCACGGCGCGTCGAGGAGATGCGAGCGGTAGACTATAGCCTCAGAGCAACTACGCCGGTGGCACAAGTAGTACGCACTATCGCCGAAGATCAGTTTGTCTCGCCTGATGATGATGCCTCCACCGCACTGGAGAAGCTCAGCAGTCAGGGCGGTGGCCTGCTCGTAGTAATGGCCGGAGAGAATTTCGCCGGCATCATCACCCAGCAGGATCTGCTGCGGCTGGTGCAACTGCGTCTCCAACTGGGCTACTGACGGGGCAAAGGTCGTATCAGGCAGACCGAAGTGACTATGACTGCGCTACAGCGAGTACAAACTGCTTTAGCTCACCAGGAGCCTGACCGGGTGCCAATAGACTTCTGGTCCACCCAGGCTATGGACGAGAAACTGCTGGACGAGTTGGGTCTGGCAAATCGTGAGGAGCTGCTCCGTGAATTTAGTGTTGACCTGCGCTACATCGCCGGGCCACAGTACATTGGCCCACCTCTGAAAGTTGAGCCAAAGAAAACGGTGATAGCCAGAGAAGGCTGGGAGCAGTCGTATTGGGAAGTTGTGGAGCACCCGCTGGCTCACTGCCAGACTGCCGCCGACGTGGATGCTTATGACGGGTGGCCGTCACCGGACTGGTTTGACTATTCGGTAATCAGGCAGCAGTGTGCTGCTTATGGCGAAGCTTGCGTGGTCTTTGAGGGAGACCGGCTTAATCGCATCGCTCAGCTTAAGCCGGCTATGTACCTACGCGGCTTCGGCCAGATTCTGGTGGATATGCTGCTGGCACCGGAGGTTTTCCAAGCCATTGTCGCCCACCTGTGCGACTTCTACCTGGAGTATGAACGACGCATCCTGGAAGCAGCCCAGGGCGGAATTAATCTGCTGATGACCGGCGATGACTTTGGCACACAGGACGGGCCAATGAAATTAATCTGCTGATGACCGGCGATGACTTTGGCACACAGGACGGGCCAATGATATCGGTAGCAGACTGGCGCAAATACCTCAAGCCGGGCTTTGCGGCGTTTATTGAACTGGCCCACCGCTACGATGTGCCGGTGATGCATCATACGTGCGGGGCAATCGTCGAGCTTATTCCCGACTTCGTTGACGCAGGGCTGGACGTACTCCAGAGCTTGCAGCCAGAGGCGCGCGGGATGGATCACGACCGCATCAAGCAGGAATTTGGTCGCGACCTGGCCTTCCAGGGTGGGATGAGCGTGCAAACAGCCCTGCCACGGGGGACAGCAGCCGAGGTACGCGGGCAAGTCAAGCGTCTGTTTGAGACCATGAAGCCCGGTGGCGGATTCATCGCGGGGACCAGCCACAAGATACAGGCGGACACCCCGGTAGAGAACGTCCTGGCTTTGATTGAGGCCTATCACGAATTTGGTGCCTACGGCTGACGGGCGCCCAGCAGCAGTGAATGCGTGCTCCGACGATTAGCCCTTTATCGGGTCTTCATTCGACGCAGATCAGACCACTGGAAGGCCCCCCACCGGGGAGTGTCTACCGGTTGGTCGGGCACCAAATCAAACCAGGGGTTGCTCCCGCTGTGAGCCAGGATGTGTGCCGACTGCGCCGGTATATAGCCCTGCAGCAGCAATGCCTTCATTCGACCGCGCTGGTCGCGCACCAGATCCACAATCAACACTACGTGGCCAGGGCTGCCGGCTTGCACGAAGAAGTCGCCGGCCTGGATGTCGTGAGCTGGCACCGGTTTACTGTCTTTGATCAGCGAAATAGTCCCGCACCAGGCAAAGACCGCCTCAAGATAGCGTTGAAAGTTCTCGCGGGAGGCGTTGAACGCGGCGTCTTGACGGAACTTCAACTTATTCCCCTGCAAGTGGGGCCGATAGCCCTGCTTCCACTTTGGCCAGGAGATGACCCCTTCGGAGGTGAGGTTGAA
>JALGTJ010000312.1 GCA_029821415.1 Candidatus Zipacnadia bacterium | reverse complement strand
CAGTTAAGCTTTGCTGAGCGCACACTGGTGGTGGGGATAATCAATATGACTCCGGATTCGTTCTCAGGAGATGGGTTGGGCGCCGACATCGACGCAGCAGTCCGCCAAGCTCGCGACTTTGCCGCTTCTGGTGCCGACCTCATTGACATCGGCGGGCAGTCTACGCGTCCGGGTAGCCGGCCCATCTTGGTCGCTGAGGAGTTGGCCAGAGTAATTCCGACTATTGAGGCCGTCCGGGCAGAAGTTGATGTGCCAATTTCCGTGGACAGCAGCGTAGCACAGGTAGTCGAGCAGGCCCTGGACGCCGGTGCCGAGATGATAAATGATATCTACGCGTTGCGTGGAGAGGGAATGATGGAGCTGGCTGCAGAGGCGGGCGTGCCGGTGGTGATTATGCATATGCAGGGCACGCCGCTGGATATGCAGGATAATCCCACCTATGAGGATGTAGTAGCCGAGATCTATGACTTCTTGGCCCGGCGTATTGAGGCAGCAGTGGCTGCCGGTATTGCAGAGAGCCAGATCATAGTTGACCCCGGTTTTGGCTTTGGCAAGACAGTTCAACACAATCTAGAGATTCTGCGACGGCTGCGCGAGTTTTGCCGTCTGGGTCGGCCAGTATTGATCGGCACATCGCGCAAATCCACCATCGGAAAGGTGCTTGATAAACCAGTTGAAGAGCGGATGTGGGGGACGGCAGCCACTTGCGCGGTGGCCATCGCCAACGGAGCTAACATGATCCGCGTCCATGATGTAGCTGAGATGGTCCAGGTCGCCCGGATGAGCCGGGACAAGAGCAGAATCATCTGGAGTCGAGTGGTGCAGACCTGGGAGTTTCAGCAGGCCGATTCAGTAATGCTGTATGCCCACTTTGGGTCAGAGGTACAGACCGACTTACTCATGGAATCCACTCTGGCGGCCAACAAGCGGCTGATTCTCTATTTTGTGGAGGATATCTCCGAGCAACTTGCGCCCGGCTACTGCGGCATCCCCGAGCCGATTCCGGAGTGCTGCCATCGTGCGCTGCTGGAAGAAGTCAATTGCGTTATTGCCCCCGGGATTGCCTTTGATCGCTTCGGGGGTCGGTTGGGCTATGGCGGGGGGTACTACGTCCTTGCCACTGAACTACGCTTGCTGGTGGAGAACCGGTAGCTGGCAAGAGGTGCGAATGTGTAGAATTGCGACAATAATCTGTGTAATCTTCTCTGTGATGACCACTGGCTTGGCGTCAGACAAAATGGCGCCGGAGCGACGGCCGTTTCGGAGCTGTCTCGGCGTTAGTTGCCATTTCGCTCAGGGTATGCCGCTGTCGGCTATGGACTGGCTGGCAGATATTGGTGCTACATGGGTGCGGGATGAGTGCCCCTGGTCCTCGGTCGAACCCCGCCGAGGAGAGTACCGCGTACCGGACCGAGCTCGGCAGTGGATTGACGAGGCTGCTCGTCGTGGCCTCAAGATTATCTTACACCTTGGCTATTCAAACGAGGCGTATGAGAATCCCTGGGATCCGGATGCTTATGCCCGCTATGCAGCTTTCTTGGCTGATGCCCTGAAGGACAAGGTACAGGCCTACCATTGTGTTAACGAGCCTCACAACTTTGGCTTTATGCAATACTACGGGGGGCAGTGGAATGGTGCCGGTGATTCGCCGTGGATTGAGAAGTACGCTGAGCTGGTGCGAAAGGCAGCCGCGGCCGTGCATCAAGTAGCACCGGATATTCCGGTTATGCCCGATGAAGACGTCTATGTGAATCACTATCGCTTCTTAGACGCCGGCTTAGGGCCTTATGTCTACGCCCTGTCAATCCATCCGTATACTCATAGCAGCATCCCCCCAGAAGTAACCCAATGGGCCCATCCTACACCGATGGACGATCCCTACCAAGTCGCTGACGAGGATGGCTCGTTCGTCTCGGTGTTGCGACGGTTGCGCCAGTATGCCCAGCAGAAGACCGGCCGCCAGTTTGAGCTGTGGGCCACCGAATGGGGCTATCCCGTCCCGGATTGGGTAGATGAAGAAACTGCTGCCGGCTATCTAGTGAGGATGTACGTCGTCAGTTTCGCCAGCAGTGTGCGAGTGGTGTGCTGGCACAATCTTCAAGATTGGGGTGATGGCCCCTTTGGGTTGGTTGACAACGAGGGGAATAAGCGTCTAACGTACTTCGCTTATAAGCAGATGGCCCAGACCCTCGGCCCCCTGCGCTTGCTTCGCCAAGTGAGGGGACAGCACAACCCCACCCGGGGAGTACATGCCTATCTGTTTGGCGGGGGCGAACAGCGAGTATTGGCCTTGTGGAATGTGGATAATCAGCCGCAAGTGGAGCTGGCGGTCGAGCCGAAATAGCAATTTCTGGCCAGCCTTGCTATGTTGTTGGCGTTACTGAACATGCTGCTGTCCGTCCGTTGCGCGCGCAATAAAGCTGCCGACAGGAGAGAGAAAATGGCACGCGACTGCATACGCATTATCAATATGACTTTCTACGGTCACCATGGCGTGGAGGAAAGTGAGCGCGAACTGGGAGGACGTTTTGCCGTGGACGTTGAACTGTACCTGGACCTGGAACCAGCCGGCTCTACTGATGACTTGACCAAGACGGTTGATTACAAGGCCGTCTATGAGCTGGTGCGGGAGATTGAGAGGGCCCGCAACTACAAACTGGTAGAGGCGCTGGGCCACGATGTGGCCGAAGCTATCATAGCCCAATTTGCTGTGGACCAGGTCGTGGTGCG
>JALGTJ010000030.1 GCA_029821415.1 Candidatus Zipacnadia bacterium | reverse complement strand
ACTTTCCGTACGCTCACGGATGGCTTACACCATTGTGAGTGTCACGGTAATTGCTACCCTGGGAACTGTGATATACCAGGGTTACTCTGGGATGACAGCAGTTCCACTGGATACCGTAGCCGCTAACCGTAGTGCATCCCCGACCCAATCCAAGAGTTTATTCTCTCTGCCCCTCCCTGGCACCACCCAACGTAGGCAAGCTGAAGCCGCGCAACTTGTAGAGAGTACTCTGTCCGACTTTGACTATATTGCCAATGCTCGGGCCATTTTCGCCGTAAGCCCTCCAGAGACCCAAACTGTCGCCTCCCCCCACCTCTCACTGCAATTACAGTTCCAACCCACCCTCACACCACCAGATAACTGGCTCGATAACCTCATTGCTTTCGTCTTACATACTGTCCCTGACCTGAGGCCGGCCGACCTACTTATCGCTGACAGCCACGGCGAGATCCTCTACGCCAAAGGCCAACCGACTCCCGCCGCAGTCAGAATAGTCTCTCGCCCTTCTACTTCCCCTATGCCAATTTCCGAACCGAAGGCAGTCCTGAAAACCCCAATAGTGTTCTGGGGACTGGTTGCACTGCTATCTATTGCTCTGGCCGCCGTGTACCTGCGCCAGGCTCGGCGCGGCAGCCAGCATGCTGAAGCCGGCCGGGGGGCTGCGGCCACTGAACCGCCGTCGCTCGAGCAGTTTCTCAGTGGGTTGACCGCCAGGCAGATTACTTCACTGGTTAAAGGTGAACGCCCTGAAGTGGTAGCCGCCCTCCTGCATCACGTGTCCGACTCGGAGACAGCGACCGTGGCCCGACATCAGATGAACGCTCTACCTGGCAACCTACCTGAACCAACGCGACTGCCGCGGGAAGAAGTCTTCGTCTCATTCACCAATGCCCTACGCACTAAATTGGCGGCAACCCAGAATACATTCGGTAACAGTGGTGATCACAATGAGTGAGCGCCTGCTGAAAAAAGCGGAGATAGACCAGAGAGGGCTGTGGGTAAGGCCGGTGCAATTTGAATCAGGCTTCGGTCATGAGACCAACCCCCCAAATGACTCGACAAGTAGTGACGGAGCTGCACCTGCCCCTACTGACCTGCAGGACGAATCAGCGCAGAGGGCGCGCATCAGAAACCTGCTTCATGACCTGACCACCCAACTGGCCCATGACAAAGAGCGCCTGCTGGAGGAGCTCCAGCCCCACATTGTTCGCTTGGCCATTGCCGTAGCCGAACGTATTGTTGCCGCCGAGATTCGCCAGGACCGCCGGGTTGTTGAGCGCACTGTCAAAGCCGCCCTGGAGGACCTGGCCTGTCACGGCGAACTGCATGTGCGCGTCCATCCTGATGATCAGCCGCTTGTCCAAGAGCTGTTGGAGTCCGATGAAACGCTGCTGGGACGGCTCTCCAACCTCCGCGTAACCGGTGACCCCAGCATTGAACACGGAGGGTGCATTGTGGAAAGTGACTATGAAACTGTTGATGCCAACATCTCCACACAATCGGCCGAGATTTACCTAAGCCTATCGCAACACATCTAGCAATAATCACACCAACAACAGCCATTATGTCTATGCAACCGGTGATCGATAGGCAACTTCAGCAATTCGCACACCTGGTTGAGCAAGCCCGAACTGCCAGCCGGTTCCGACGAGTTGGAACGGTAGTGGAGGTTTCCGGGCTGACAATCGTCGCTCGCGGCCCAGTCGCCAAGATCGGCGAGCTGTGTGCTCTGCAACCGGACGACGACAATGATCCAATCTATGCCCAGGTGGTGGCCTTCCGTGAAAATCGTACTATTTTGCTATCGCTGGGTTCGCTGCAGGGCGTTGAGCCAGGTTGCCACGTGATAGGTACGGGACGGCAATTACAGATTGGCACCGGGCCACAGATGCTAGGAAGGGTAATAGACTGTTTTGGCCGGCCATTGGATGACAAAGGTCCCATCCCAGTCCAGAGCCACCGGTCCCTGGAAAACGCGCCACCACCACCGCTGAAACGTCGGCGGATAACTGAACCATTGTGGGTAGGAGTACGGGCCATCGACGGCCTACTTACCTGCTGTCAGGGACAACGACTGGGTATCTTTTCCGGAGCCGGCGTTGGCAAGAGCATGCTGCTGGGAATGATTGCCCGCAACAGCAGTGCAGATGTCAACATAATTGCGCTTGTCGGCGAACGTGGGCGAGAAGTGCTTGACTTCCTGGAGCGCGACTTAGGCGAGGGGATAGCCAAATCTGTCGTTGTGGTGACTACCTCCGACCAGCCCCCACTGTTGCAGGTGCATACCGGGCTAGCCGCTACCGCAATTGCTGAATATTTCCGGGACCAAGGCGCTAATGTTCTGTTGCTGATGGACTCGCTGACCCGCCTGGCTCGCGCCCAGCGTGAAGTAGGATTGGCGGCCGGAGAGATACCCACCACCGGCGGTTATCCGCCGTCACTATATACTATGCTTCCCAAATTGCTGGAACGAGCCGGGGCCACCCAGCAAGGCACAATAACGGGACTTTACACCGTGCTGGTTGAGCAGGACGACATTTATGACCCGGTCGGCGATGCCGCCAGTGCCATTCTCGATGGGCACATCGTGCTGTCACGACAACTGGCCGTAGCCGGCCACTACCCCGCTATTGACATCACCCGCTCGGTCTCGCGGCTGATGAACGATGTCGTTACGCCGGACCACCGCCGGGCTGCCGCCCAGTTCCGCTCGCTGGTAGCAGCCCACAATGAGGTCCAGGACTTGATAGAAGTAGGGGCGTATACCCGAGGCAGCGACCCGCGGGTAGATCGAGCCCTGGAGCTGCGCACGGAGATGAACCGGTTCTTGCAGCAGCCTCCTGAGGAGTATACGGCGCCTGAGCACACCCGCCGATGGTTGCAGAGATTGATGACAACCAGATGAATGAACGCATCGCCCGAATTGGCCGAATCCTACATTATCAGGCAAACCGAGAACGACTGTGCCAGCGCCGCGTGGCGATATGCCGCCAACTGGTTTACGCCGCCGAGGCCAAACTGACCAGATTGTGCCAGGAGCAAACGGCTTTGCGTAATGCCACCAGCAAGCAGCTCTCGGCTACTGCCCACTGGCACCAACAGCGCCAGCACGCGCTGGCGGACCTGGATCGGCGCATAACCCGAATCCGACGCACACATCGGCGGCTCAAGCAGAGGGCCTCCTGCCGACAAGCCGAGCTGGTGGACGCCGCCCAACTGCGGCGCGCTGCTGAAAAAGCTATCGTCTGCCTGCAGCAGCAAGCCGCTCAAGCGGCTCAGCGCAGCAGTCAGAGGCGATTTGACGACCTAGTGCGCACCGTGCAAGTCATCCGCAATCCGAACTTCAATGCTACTGCCACCTGACACCACATATCAGCCAGCCCGCTTCCCGGCTGCCTGGCAGCTAAGCAGCCAAGAACGACAGGCGCTGCAGGATCAGTTCCCCCAGCTAACCGAGGCGCTGCGCCGCGTCAACCATAGTTATCTGGGCACAGATATCACTATCGGCACTCCTCGGCTGCTCTGGCAGCAGTCTAAATTGGAAGAGATCCACGAAGTCACCGGACCTATGCTGGTTTCACGGTTTGATGGCACCAGCGAGATGATAACAATCATGCCTCAGGCACTGGCAGCATCTTGCGTCGGCCCATTGTTGGGATACCCGACGAAGCTGGAGCCATTGTCTAAAGAATTGACGCGGACGGACCTGGCCATCTTGCAGCCATATCTGGAAGCATTGGCTAGCAGCGCCCTGCGCACGCTCTTTGACAGCCGTGGCCGACACCAGATGCTGCCTACCGATGCCCCACAGTCCCAGGTCATCTCGGAAGGCTTTGCTGTAGCAATTCCTCTGGCCACAGGAACCGAACGACGTAGCATAGTGATGGCAGCGCCGACCGCGGCCTGGCGCAATAAACTCGCAGTCAACTCCGAGACCAACTCAACCAGGCCCAAGCGCAGCCAACTGTATGCTCTTCCGGTGCGCTTGGAGGCTATCTTGCCTGCTCCATCTCTAAAGCTGATCGAACTACAGACGCTGGCTCGTGGGGATGTCCTGCTACTGCCCAACAGCCGAGAGATGATTGTGCAACTCCACGCCGCCGGCCAGTCCGTCGCCGCCGGAATGGCCGGTGCCCAAGGCGCTCAGCTCAGTGTACGCTTACTGGCGGCAAATACTTACAGCGGGAGCCACCCGGTCATGAACGAGCACTCCGATACCCTCCCCGAATTCGAGCAGAGACTGTCCTCAACCCAAACGCCCGAAGCCGCAGAGCTGGAGCCGCTGCACGGGATTCCAGTCACGGTTCAGATCCGGCTGGGCCAAGTTATTATGCCGCTGGGCGAACTGCAGGAGCTTCGCGCCGGCACAGTAGTGCCCCTGGACCGCAGTCTGGATGATCCGGTAGAAATCCTGGCTGGTAAGAAGCTGATTGCCCGCGGGGAGATCGTAGCAGTTGAGGACCAACTGGGAGTCCGCATATTGCAGGTGGCTGCGCTGCGCCCAGCCTCCACCGAAGTTGTCCAGTAGCTACTACCCTCGGTTGAAGCTACCTATCCGCGGTTTGCCTATATTGCCCAGTTGTGTGCTACTGGCCGGACTCGTCGCCTGCCTGGTAATCCAGCGCTGCCGCAATCAGCCCGCGGAACAGGGGGTGGGCGTGATTGGGCCGTGATTTAAACTCGGGATGGGCCTGGGTACCGATAAAGAAGGGATGCTCCGGCAGCTCGATAAGCTCAACTAAATCACCCTCCGGTGATGTGCCGGAGAAGACCATCCCGGCCGCTTCCAGCCTGTCACGATAAGCGTTGTTGACTTCGTAGCGGTGGCGGTGGCGTTCGGAAATCTCGGTGGCTCCATACAACTGGGCGGCCAGCGAGCCCTCGGTAAGCACGCATGGGTAGGCCCCCAGGCGCATCGTACCTCCCATCTCGGTAACATATTCCTGCTCTTTCAGATAGATTACTACCGGATGGGGGGTTTCTGGATCGAACTCCCGTGAGTTAGCGCCAGCCAGGCCACAGACGTTGCGGGCGAACTCCGTCACTGCGCACTGCAAGCCCAAACACAACCCCAGGAAGGGAATACCGTTCTCACGGGCATACTGAATGGCTGCGACCTTTCCTTCTATACCGCGGTCGCCAAAGCCGCCCGGCACCAAAATCCCCGCCACATCACTGAGAAATGCCTCCGCCCCCTCTTTTTCAATATCTTCAGAATCCACGTACTGAATATCCACGTGGGCATCATTGGCCGCCCCGGCATGAATCAGCGCTTCAGTTACCGACAAATAGGAGTCGTGCAGGTTCATATACTTACCGACCATAGCAATCTTAACCTGGTGCGTCGGCGATTTTATCCGATTGACCAGATCCCGCCAGTCATCCAGGTCGGGTTCGCCGGTAGGCAGGCCAAGCTGCGCAGTGACCAATTCAGCAATGCCCTGGCGCTCCATAGCCAGAGGTATCTCGTAGAGATTGTCAGCGTCGCGGCCCTCGATGACATTGGAGACTGGCACATCACAGAACAGGGAAATCTTGTTGCGGATCTCCTCAGTGAGAGGCAGCTTGCTGCGGCAAACGATCAGAGTCGGCTGGATACCCGCCCGCCGCAGGGCCTGGACGCTATGTTGGCTGGGTTTGGTTTTCAGCTCCTCAACCGTTTCCAGGTACGGGATTAGGGTGACGTGAACATAGCAGACATTGTCGGGTCCCTCGTCAATGCGCATCTGCCGAATGGCCTCTAAAAACGGCTCACCTTCAATGTCACCAACCGTCCCACCGATTTCCACAATGCAGATATCGGCGTTATGATGGCGAGCCGCTGCTCTGATGCGCTCCTTGATTTCGTCAGTGATATGGGGAATGACCTGCACCGTCTGCCCCAAATAGTAATCCCCCTTGCGCTCTTTGGCGATAACGTCACCGTACACCTGGCCTGTGGTGATATTGTCCAACTGGCTGAGCGGCTCATCAATGAAGCGCTCATAGTGACCCAGGTCCAGGTCGGTTTCCGCCCCATCGTCGGTCACATAGACCTCTCCGTGCTGGAAGGGATTCATTAACCCAGCATCAACGTTGATATAGGGGTCAATCTTGACCAAGGCCATCCGATAGCCGCGCCGTTTGAGCAGCAAGCCCAACGAAGCGACTGTGATGCCCTTGCCGATAGCGGAAACTACTCCGCCAGTTACAAAAACGTACTTCGTAGCCATCAGTATCTCCTGGTTCGAATGGGGTATGGTGGAGAGTTGCATTTATATCATTCACCGTTCCCCGAGGCTAATCCTCCCTGCCTCATTCGTGTTTCGGACGGAAGTGTCACTTGCCCAACCTCCAGGACACGATTAATCAGACGCCACGGAGGTAGATCTATCCCTGGAGGGAAATTAGGGGCACATCCAGTCTATCTCATTGGAGTCACACAATGGAGACCACAGACCAAAATGACAGTTGATATTCCCAAACTTGAATCCAAGCCGCTATGGTCGGCGACGCCCACTCCCCTGACCGAGGACATGGAAATTGATGGCAGGGCGGTTCAGCGGCTCGTCGAGCACCACATCAAACTCGGCATCACCGGTCTGTTCTTGCTGGGAACGTGTGGGGAAGGCCCCTGGATGCCTGACCGGCTGCGCTGGGAGCTGGTAAAGCAGGTAGTGGACTACAACGATGGCCGCCTGATGATAGCAGTGCAGGTCACCGACAACTCCGCCGCGCGCATACTGGAGAATATCGAAATCGTCGCAGAAGAAGGTGGCGATCTCGCTGTTGTCGCCGCGCCATACTTCGTCCTCGGCTCCAGTCCAGCGAGAATCGAGAAACTATACCAGGAAGTAGTTGAAGAAAGCCCGCTGCCCATCGGTATCTATGACCGGGGCGAGCACGCACCGACACCTGTGCCCTTGGAAGTGCTGGACAAGATTGTCACCGATGAGAAAGTCATCGTGGTCAAAGACAGCTCGACCGATGCAGCTCGCCAGGCCAAATACCTGGCGGTCCGACAAACTCGCGATAATCTGCGGTTGCTCAACGGCAATGAGTGGGACTGCGTCTCTTACCTCCAGGCCGGCTACGACGGCCTGCTACTGGGCGGCGGCATATTCAATGGTTACATCGCCCGGCAGATTATGGAGGCAGTCGCCGCGGGGAACCTTGACCAGGCCCACCAGCTTCAAGACCGGATGAAGGAAATGATGTGGGCCGTCTACGGCGGCAAGGACATCACTTGCTGGATGAGTGGCCTCAAACATCTTCTGGTCAAAATGGAAATCTTTAGCACCACCAACCGCTTCCTGGATTACCCCTTGACCGACGAATGCCGTCGGGACATTGACCGCGCGCTACAACAATATCGTGACATACTGTTCCCCGGGGAGGGAAACTGATATGGCCAAGCGAGTAATGAGGCGAGAAGCATCCGACAATGTCTATCTGCACAAGGATTTTCATGGGGCGCTGAGCGTAGGCATCCAGTACCTGGAAGACAACTTCGGAGAAGAGGCAGTGCGCGAATATCTGCGGGATTTCACCAACGTCTATTTTGCACCACTCAAAGAAGAGATTAAGCAACGCGGCCTACCGGCGCTCAAAGAATACTTCGTTAAGCTCTACGAAAAAGAAGGCGGCGATGCCGAGATTACTCTCTCCGATGACGAATTAGTCATCCGCGTTGCCGCCTGTCCGGCAGTTACTCATATGCGCCAGCATGGCTACGCAGTGGCGAATATGTTCTACGAGACCACCAAGACTGTCAACGAAGCGCTTGTCGCAGGCACTGATTTCGCGGCGGAACTGGTCGAGTATGATGACGAGACTGGCCGCAGCGTACAACGTTTCTACAGGAGGCCACTATGATATCTTGCACCGACTTCATTCCGGCATATAGTGAGCTGTTTAAGTATCTGGAAAAACAGGGCGGTCATCAGGAGGTGGTCAGGTTCTGGGACTATATCCGCGACAATTTCCTCGGCAATTTGCGCAAGTTAGTCGCAGAGAAGGGGCTTGAGGGTTGCTGGGAATACTGGAGCCACACACTCAACGAAGAGGCTGCCGATTTCACTATGGAACTTGATGAAGAAGCCGGCGAGTTCCGTATAATTATGCATCACTGCCCCTCCAAGGGCAGGCTGCTGGAAATGCAGCACATTGAACCCTACTACGACTACTGC
>JALGTJ010000029.1 GCA_029821415.1 Candidatus Zipacnadia bacterium | reverse complement strand
GGCCCAATCGTGGCCATAATAATCGGCGCAGTCTTCGTGTGGTTTCTCTACGCAATGCAATTGCGAATAGCCAATTGGCCGTTTCATCCGCTGGCCTACGCAATTAGCGCCAACACCCGAGGCCAGATAGTGAACGAGATCTGGATGCCTCTGTTCATCGCATGGTTGATTAAGAGCAGTATCATCAAATACGCCGGGCACAAGGCCTACCAGCTTTGTGTGCCGTTGTTCCTGGGACTGATCCTGGGGGAGTTTACCGTCGGCAGCCTGATCAATCTGGTGAGCTTTGCCCTGGGGCTGCCTCGTCGCTTCGTCTACTTTGTCCCTTAGGGTGGACTCTCCGCCCAACGTCGAACAGACGGTTTGGACTCGTGGCCTGGGCGTGCAGAAACTCAATTATCATTGCTCTACAACAATCGCTCAGGTACTACCGACAATTTTGGCGCACCACCACCTCCACACGACCCCGCCTCTTTCGCAGCAAGCTGGGGTGCACAACAGTCTCTGACGCAAGCAACTCGGGGTAGTACCGCAAGTCTTTGCATACCAGGCGAATGCGCCAAACCTGAGGATACCTGGGGTGAGAGTGAAACGCAGTATGCTTTACCGACTGCAGCGTGGTGAGCCGGTCTTTGCCGACCGGGAATTTGTCTTCAGCCAGATTGCAGCCAAACTGGAGGGCCAGACCGCAGTTCGCAACGAGCTGGCGGGACTTGAGCCTCTGGAAGTAGCTGTGAAGGGTCCCGGACGACTGCTGGCGCTGTTATGGGTGTGGGATTTCGGCTTTATGAGCGATGGGCCGCCACAGGCCAGCAACATCAACGGCTGGCGACTGTTAGACCCCCAAGCGGCGCGCGTAGAAGGTTACCCGCAGCCACTGGGCCTGTACGCTCGACAGATTCCTGCTGAGGAAACAGCAGTGAACCTGAAAGAATACTTCGGGCAGTGGATCATCGTGGAATTTGTGCGCGGCACCGGGGAGTCGCAGGACAAAGACGGACCCATGGCCCTGATGCTGCCCGGCGCCAAAACGAGGCATAACATCTTGGACCCCGGTCGAGAAGCAACGTTGCGCGCGGCTCCTGACAGTAGACTGCATGACGCCGATAGAGTAACCTGCGAGCTATTTGACGAAGGCGAATGTGTAAGCCGTTTTGGAGGTAGCGGCCAGGCTCTTAAAGACCAGGGCATCAACTTTACCCTTCCCGAGCGGCCCGGGCGCTACTGGCTCCAGATTGAGGTCCCAGGCAGTTCCACGAAGACTGTCTTGCCATTGACGGTAGCCCTACCCCCCATTGAGAACTACGCCTCGATGGAAGGGTTCTTCCCCGTCAACACTTGGGTCACCATCAGCGGCACCCCAGAGCAGTCCTTCAGTCCCCATGAAAAGCTCACAGGCGAGCTGGCGACAATTGACCAGGTGGAGCTGGGAGTGAACACCTTTTGGGCTGGTATAGATGCTCCCTTCATTGAGGCGCTCAACGGGCGCAAGATAGTATCAGCAAGGAGCACGTATATCAATAGAACCATCGCAGCAGAAGACCCCAAAAGGGCGGCCGGGATGATGCTGAGCGAGCTACGTGCACTCCTGCCTTATCCACCGGACGTGCTGGCTATTTCCATCGCCGATGAGCCACTTATGGCACGCGCTGGCTACTTCAAGCTGGTGGAGGAAGGATACCGCAACGAGGCCTCTACCATTGCCAAGAGCAGTGGCCGCCCGGCACCGCCTTTGCTTTACTGTCTGGATGGGCAACCGGCAGACGAGTGCAATTCGTTCTGGGCTGTAGCTGGCTCGGCCATCCGACAGTCCCGAATATACCCCATACGCAAGAACACCAGTGGCGGCTTAGCCGGCCTCACGCAGATCATCAACTACGGGATCAAGGTGGCGCAGATCGCCCCGCGACAAGAAGAGATTCCTTACTGGCTGATCTTGCAGGCGTTCGGACAGGAACGATGGGCGGTACCCACGGGAGGGCAAGTACGACTAATGGTCAATATGGCTCTCGCCCGAGGTATAAAAGGTCTCAGTTACTTCGGTTACGGACATCATATGAGATTCGGCATATACGGCATGGTGGACTATCCATTCCTGCCCAATGATGATCGCTACGCCGCGGTTAAAACGTTGGGCCGAAAGCTATGGGAGCTGCGCGATTTGCTGCCCCAACTTCACTACAGGCGCAGCGTGGCTCAAAGAGATAAGCTCTTTGACGTCCAGCATTTGACTGATGCCGAGGGCGCCGATTATCTATGGGTGACTAACCTTGATTATGACTATGCCCACACCGGCCCAGTACAGGTATATATTCCCAAAGACAGCGGAGGCCCCCTTGATCCTATTGAACAAGATATAGCCGCACCAGGCAGTTGGCTGGTCACCATCCCGGGCCGCGAGAGGACAACAGTAAACGCACAGGGCGAGATTACGGTGTCACTGGAATCGGGCGCGGCACAGTTGTTCAAGGTGGCGGAGCAACGGCATGCCAGGGAATAGCTTCACCCGAGGGCCTGCTATGCCGGAGCAGAGGCAAGCTGGACTACAGGAATGGCCAAGCTCCACGAGCAATGCCTGAGCCAGGTTGAAGGTCAGGATATCTGTTCATTGAACTGCGCCAGCACTTGGCCCCAGTGCATACCCAGGGAGACCACATCAGCGGCCAGGTTAAAGAATCGATAACCCATCGCCACCAGATCCGGAATGTCCTGGATGGCGGCGGGAATGCCAGCGAATTTCCCATTGGCAGTGGCGACTTCGGCAACGCGCTGGCGGGCGGCAACTACCCGCGGATCGTCCATCTGAGCGGGCACTCCGATACCGTGACTGAAGTCGGCTGCTCCGAACAGAAGCATATCGTACCCATCCACAGCGGCTATCGCTTCCAATTCATCTAACGGTTCTGGGTCCTCTATTTGCAAGATGATAAACCGCTCTTTGTTTGCCTGTTGGATATACTCATTGAAGTCAATCTGACAAAACGCGCCGTCGGCGTTGCCCCGATCACTGGCTCGCCGGCCGATGGGCTGAAAGCGGGTTAGCCGCACCACCTCTCTGGCGTCTTCCGCACTCATTACGTGCGGCACCATAATGCCAGCGGCGTCCATCTGTAGAGGGCGAATATAATCGCTGTAGCTGCTGCGGGCCACCCTGACCACAACATCCATGTCATGGGCCTTGGCCGCCCAAATCTGCCGCTCAATCGCCGACCAATCGGTGGGAATGTGCTCCATACACGTCCACAGGCAGTCAAAACCGACGATGCCAGCAATCTCGGCGACTCGCCCATCGGTCAGATTTGTCTTCACACAAGATACCACCTCGCCAGCCCGCAGTTTTCTCAGTACACGGCTGGGCCTCATCTTCAGGGGTTGGTTATTCATTGATTTCGCTGAGCACTATCTCCTTTTCACAGATAACCACCACCCGGCCATCAACCACCAGCTTGACCTGCGACATACAAGAGGCGCACTGTTGATCCCAACAGTATGTAATAAGTTTCCTGACAGCCTTCTCTTCCACCTCCAAGACCGACAGTGAAGGAGTGTCCCCTGGGGGTGGCGAACAATAGTGCTGCGCGTCGGGAAGCCCTGCATGCAGCCGCATCCGATTAGACTTGGACGCGACGCTATTAGAGCTGTGTTCGGAGTAAATTGCGTAACCGAAGAACCAGTAGCACATTGTCATCAGAGAAAGGCCAATACAATGAGATCACTACGGAAAGCTATCAACGAAGGTCAGGTAGTCATCGGGATGTACATTGGCGTGCCCTGGCTGGAGGCAGTGGAGGCAGCAGGATATGCAGGTTATGATTTTGTCCTGATAGACACCGAACATGGGGCTATTGATACCTCACAAGCCGCCAGGATGGTGCTGGTAGCCCAGGGGCTGGGTATTGCGCCGATATGGCGGGTTAAAACTCCAGCTCGGGCTGAGATCAAAATTGCACTGGATTGGGGTGCTGCCGGCATATTGGTACCCGAAATCCGAACGGCCGAAGAGGCCGTCGCTGCTGTCCGCGCAGCCAGGTACGCGCCGCAAGGCCAGCGGGGCGTAGGACCGTACCGGCCCAGCCGTTTGGGGATAGATGATCCCAGAGTCTATATGCAAAGGGCTAACGAAGAGACGTTGGTGTGCTTGATGATTGAGACCGTCGAAGCAGTTGAGAACATTGAAGCTATCGCAGAAGTCCCCGGGATAGACGTCTTCAACATCGGCCCGTGCGATCTGTCCAACGCCTTGGGAGTGCCTCTGGAGTTTGACCATCCCGACCTGTTGGCAGCCATCCAGCACGTACTGGAGGTCGTCCGTCCGAAAGGAATCACAGTTGGCCTGGCTGGCTCAACACCGGAGCATCTGCAGAAATGGATACCGCGCGGTGTAACCTTTTTTGAGACCATAGCAGTGCCGGACCTATTGGCGCAAACAATGCAAAAGCATGTGGAGTCCCTGCACAGAGCCGTAGACGAAATCTCTTAGCCCGCGCCAGCAGCTCGCCCTATGCCAAGGGGGATAGAAGATGAAGCGCATAACTATCGTCATGACAATTTTGCTGACTGCAACACTGGCCAGTGGCGACGGACCGGCCAGAATTAGTTGGGGATGGGGCCCAGTTCTGCCCACGGCCCAATCGGCTTTGGCTACGACGGCGGTGGGCGATGACATCGTAGTGGTAGGCGGCACTTATTGGGTAGGGCCGCGCGACGGCGTACCGCACAAGGTATGGCTTCGTACAGTCGAAAAACTTGATACCCAGGCCATGCAGTGGGAATCACTGCCGCGCTATCCTCTGCCGGTAGGATACGCACTAGCGGTAGCAGATGGGAGCAAGCTGTGGGTAATTGGCGGGCGAAATGCTGACCGGGTCCACGCAGAAGTCTATACGCTGGATCTGGCACGCGAAAATCCCTCTTGGATTCCCGCCCCCTCTCTACCACTCCCCCGGGCAGGAGCCAGAGGTGGCATCAGCGCCGGAGTGATCTACATCGCCGCCGGGACGGAGGAATATCATGGCCAGCCGCGACCAGCCAGCAGTGTGTTAGCGCTTGACACAAATGATCTGGAAAGAGGCTGGCAAGTGGTCGGCGAGGTGCCCCGGCCTGAACTGGAGTGGCCGGTGGGCACGGTCTGCGGAGGCAAGCTCTACCTGTTCGGGGGCCTGGTTGCCGACGAGCAGTTTACTATGGCCAAAACTTTTATCAGAAGCTGGCATAATGTTGCCTCCTCAATTCCGGTCAGGGACGCGTACTGTTTTGACATTGCCACCCGCAAGTGGCAACAGATACGGCCGCTACCGCTTGCCTGTGGAACGGGCGCGTGCACCGCGCTGGACGACAGCCACGTCATTATCGCCGGCGGCGTGGCGTTGGCCATCCCCGCATCGCGAATCTCCGGCCGGAAACTGCACACCTACTTCTCGACTCAGTGCCTGCTCTATGATACCGTACGCGACCGATATCACCCGCTCAACCCAATGCCAGTGGGCGTTGGCGATCAGGGCTGCGCTTATGTCAACGAACGGCTTTATATGATCGGGGGAGAAGACTCACCGTGGAAGACACGTACGGACCTGGTCCAGGTGGGCAGAGTTCACTAAGCCCGAACTTGACAATTGTAGGCGGCCTCGCATAACAGAAGCAGCCCGGCCTTGACCGGGCTGCTTCATGGCGTGATTACTGATAGCATTGCCAGAACTCAGGGCGCTGCTGCAATAGCCTCTTCAAGTTGCTCAGTCCGCTTGACGCCGACAATAGCCGCGACGACTGCCGGTTGCTCTAACACCCAACGGATGGCGTATTGGACCATGGTCAGCCCCTGAGCAGTGGCCGCCTGTTCAATCTCCTCGAGCCGGTCAAACAGCTCGTCGGTCAGCTCGGGCAGCCAGCTCGGCTTCTCACTGGCACGTGAGCCGGCGGGAGGCTCCTGGCCCCGACGGTACTTGCCAGTGAGTACACCGCTATTAAGGATACGATAGGGTACGACACCGATCTGCTCACGCTCACACAGCGGCAACAGCTCGTCTTGTACGCGGAACTCCATCTTCTCCAGGCCGGGGTAAGGAAACTCCAGGGTCGACTCCGGATTGAGCAAATTGAAGAACGGCTGAACCACTACGGGCCGGGGCAAGTCGTTCTCATCAGCTATCTCCAGTAGCTCTTCCAAGTGCCGGCTGGTGTAGTTACTGACCGCATAGTAGCGGATCTTGCCCTGCTGAATCGCCTCATCAAGGGCACCAAGCGTCTCGGCCATATCAGAGGCGGGGTCAGGCCGGTGCAGGTAGTACAAATCAACATAGTCAGTCTGCAAGCGCTGGAGACTGCGATCCAACTGGACACGGATAGCCTCAGCGCTAGTCCCGTCGTCCTCGGGGGCGTCGCCCACCTTCATACCTACCTTTGTGGCTACCACCGCCTCATCGCGACGACCCTTGAGCGCCTGGCCCAGGATCTCCTCGGCTACTCCCCCCGTTGAGCCGGCGCTGCGGGTATAGCCCTCATACATATTGGCGGTATCAATGAAGTTGACACCGTGATCAAGCGCCCAATGGACGATGCGAATGGCGTCAGCCTCACCAACTGGGGTACCAAATGTCATAGTGCCGAGACAGATGGGTGAGACCTTCAGGTCGGTTTTCGGTATGCTACGCAGTTCCATACTTGCGCCTCCTTATTTGATTGTAGTGGCACTAACTGTACATATCTCTGTACTTGCGCCACGAGTCAATCATATAGAGTATGCTCTGGTTGGATATAGCCACGAAGAGGCCAGCACCTAAAATCAGGCCCCCATTTTGACCAAGGATTTCAATGGCCTCTTTGACAGCGGCGTCAATGCGATCGGGGTCCTCCGACAGAAGCGTGACCTCCGCGTTAACACCACCCCAAAACGATTTACTATCACCAATGGCATCAAACAGGTCCTGCAGGTTGCCGGCGTGCAGCATCTTTGGGTCTACATAATACAAGCAGTCGAACGACATCCTCGCCAGGATGTCGGCGTAGACACCAGCGCCCTCCGGCAGCAGGAAGGCCACCAGCGGGCCAGCATCGTGAACCTTTTGCGTTTCCTCCTCAATTATGGGGACCAAGAAATTCTCAAAGCCCCGCGGACCCCAGTAGGTAGATATCTCGTACCAGCCACGATACTGGACGCAATCAACATCAAACTGCAGCACTTCGTCAAGGCTGGCAAGCTGCCACTGATGAAAGATATCCAGAAACTCCTTGACAAACTCCGGGTCGTCGTAGAGCTGCATCAGAAACCAAGGGATATCGCAGAACCACTGGAAGGCGTCCCCGACGATGGAACGCCGCACATAGGTCATTAAATGGTGCTTGTGGGCGAAATCCAAAGCCCGCTCAACGTCCATACGCCACTCATCCAGTTGCCACCCGCTCATCGGCCGGATGATATAGCGCAGCTTGTCCAGATCCTCAGGTCCCTTGACCCACGGTTCAGTGCGCCGCGACACATTATGATCATCGAACAGTTCCACCCCAAAGCCGTTACGGTGTTCAATGCCAAAGATGGTGGGCTGCCAGGGACCATGATCGGGATCGCACCAGTCGTCACTCTCGTGAACCGTCTGCCGCAGTACGCCGGCCGGTGTGTGATACTCCTTGGTTATATATGTTTTCCCCTCTTTCTGCTCACGCCAGGTCTTGATCGCCACATCAGGATGGGGCTGCGGGTCAGGTAGCCAGATATCAATCGTCGGATCCAGCCCCATCTCCAGCATTACCTCAGCGCGTTGAAACTGATTGCGCCAGTACAACGGTTCGAGCCGCAACGGCCCCTGATGGATGAAAGGTGACATAGGTACATGGTCTGGCTGCTGGCAGCGCAGCGCCGCCAGCATACGCTCACGACTTGTCATCGTCTGCTCGGCCATACAACTCTTCCTTTCTAACTACAAGGGGACTTGTCAGCTATCGGCTCTTCAGCTCGGCAATGGCTTCCTTGAGCGAGGAGACCAGGTAATCTATGGTCTCATCAGGGATACCACACCACCACGGAAAGCTGAAGGAGTTGTCCCACCAGCTTTCAAGCACCGGGCAGTCATGCTCACCAGCACCCAGCTTCTGGAACAGTGGGTAACGGTACAGCGGATAGTACTGGACGATGACCCGAATCTTCTTCTTAAAAACCATTATATCCATCAAGTCGTTGCGGGTGGCGCCGAAATCACCGCCGTCAAAGTGCAGCACGAACTGATGGAAGACATGGCGATAACCTTCGGGAATCTTAGCAAAAGAGATTTCCGGTGTATCAGCCAGACCGGCCTTAATCTTTTCGCTCTGCTCAATCAGAGTATCGTTGATCTCGTCAAGGCTCTTAAGCATCTCACTGCCCAGCGCGCACTGCGCTTCGCCAATGCAGAAATTTTTCGGCCAGACCCCCGCCATATCAAGGTCAACGTTGCTCATCGCCGGGTCCCAATAGCGTTCACGACCTTCCGGATAGGGGCGGGAGCCGTTGTGACGCAGGCCCGGAATCAACTCAGCATCCTCATCATACTTACAGGTGAGCATTCCGCCCTCGCCCAGCGTGGTGATCTGCTTAGCAGCATGGAAGCTGAAGCAGCCGAAATCACCGAAAGTGCCGACATGCTGTCCGTTGATCTGCGCACCCGGAGGGCATATTTACCGGCATACCCAGCAGATGCACCACAACGATCGCCTTGGTCCGGTCGGTGATCTTCCGCTCAATGTCGGCGGGGTCAACCACCCAGGTGTCAGGGTCAATGTCAGCCCAAACGATCTTAGCGCCGGTCTCACCGAAGGGAATGGCCGTCGCGCAGAAAGTATAGCCGGGAATTATCACTTCATCGCCTGGCTCCAGTTCGCAACGTATAGCAGCAAGCCGCAAGGCATTTGTGCAGTTATCCACCGCAAAGGCGTGATTAGCCCCGGTGTATTCCTCAAAGTCAGCCTGGAACTGACGCAGGTACTTCCCTTGGGTCTGGGCTTCGGCATTGCGCATAACGTCAACCACTACATCAATCTCCGCCTCCTTATAAGGACGCATCCGGGCAGGAAAGGACACCCTGAAATCCCCCACCGAGCCCCGGCCGGAGGCATCGTCAGTCCGTACAGTTTTCGACTGGTTCTGATCAGTTGCCATAGAATTACCCTCCAAACAGTGAGTGAATGAACTAGCGATACAAGCACGATACTACCCAAGTTATCAACAGTCAAGCCACTGCTCAATTGATGGCAGCAATTACCTATTCGCCGCCGCCGCCAATCTACCTTCCTCCCTGTGATAATGTCAACAATTACATCGGCCTTCCCTCGCGAATTAATTTGTGGTATAGTTTAAGCAAACAGCACGCAAGACTCGCGATGGGCCGAACGCGCCGATAGCAGTTAGGCTTTGCATCAACGTATCATGTTGGAGCTAAAGAAGGAGGAAGGTACGATGAAGAACCTTAACCGATGGGCAGTAGTGGTGATGGGCTTGGCGACAGTCCTGGTATTAGTAGGGGGGGCAGGGGCTTGGGGAAAAAGTGCCGCTGAAAAGGCCTTTGAGCGCTTCTACAAGAGCTTTGAGGCAGGAGTAGACGGCCAACCAATGGACAAAGAGCAGCCTCGGCCCTTTAAGCAGCGCCGCATCATCGTCAACGATGATGGTGAGGTCCCCGGACTTAGCGGCGACCGCACGATGGCAGACTATCTCAGTGAACGGTTCGCCGACACGGTTAATACCCAGGTAGACAGCTACTTTCTATGCGTGGGCAGTACTGACCGGGGGCCCGGCCATCGCCCTGATCCGCCCCGCATCCAGGATAGCCAGAATCTGTGGTTTCCGGACAAGAAGCTGCCCCGCAGCGTCGATCGGCTCACCCGTGCCTATTTGGCCGCCACGCGCCGTGCCGGTATGGAGATATTTGCCTCCTTCCGCATGAATGACATCCACGACGCGTGGGCGGACAAGCTGAGCTACCCCTTGAAGGTCGCACGACCGGACCTGCTAATCGGGACTGGCCAGAAATACAGCACAGACCAGATAATGCGGGCATTCTGGTCGGGCTTTGACTATGCCCAGCCCGAGGTGCGCATGCATTTCCGCGACTTCATACTGGGCTACTGCCGCCAGTACGACTACGACGGGGTAGAACTGGACTACTTCCGCCATCCGCTCTTCTTCAAGCTAGGTCACGAGGCGGAGAATATGGACAAGATGACTGATTTTGTGCGGCAGATCCGTGCGGGCCTTGATGAGATTGGCAAAGAGCGGGGCCGGCCGTATCTGCTTACTGTGCGTGTTCCCGACAATGTGCAAATGTGCCGGATGACGGGACTGGATATCGAGCGATGGCTGGACGAAGGGCTGCTGGATATGCTCATGGTCGGAGGCGGCTATATGCCCTGGTCGGGCCGCATTAAGGAATTGATTGACCTGGCGCACAAACATGGCATACCTGCCTATCCCTGCATCAACCATTTCCTAGATCCAGCTCAGATGCAGGCCATTTCCAGCAACTTCTGGGCCCTGGGGGCTGACGGCATATACATCTTCAACTACTATCCTCTGGGAGATGACATTGCAAGGAAGAAGTGCTTAAATCAACTCGGTGATCCCGACATACTGCTGGGACTGGACAAGGTCTACCAGCCCGACAACGGCTGCAGCATATTCTACTGCGGTTACACTAATCCGCCCCCCCAATTCCCGGTGCGCCTTATTGATGGCACTCCCATTGAACTGGTAGTCGGCGATGACTTGGCCAAAGCGCAAAAGATGGGCATACTCAAAGAGGTAGAGCTGAGCGTGACAGTCGCCAACATGGACGAGGCCGAGAGCATCAACGTACAGATCAATGGCGTGCAATTGCTGCATTCTAACGTACAGCGAGTAGACGAGCAGACCTTCCAGGTCGCAGTGCAACCTCGGCTGGTGCGCCACGGCATCAACTACATCACGGTGTTGCCGGGACTTAATTCAATAGCTCGGCTGTCTTCGGAAGTGACAGGGATGTCACTGTCCGTAGACTACAAGTAAATTCAGCAGGTGACCTATCCAAGTTGCCAACACAGGTAAGGTCTGTTGGGCCAAATAACATCTGCATTGGACCAAGGGAGGGCGAAATATCGTGAAGTCATTGCGAGAAGGTGTAATATGTTTGGTAGTCGTAGGTATGATGGTAGGAGCTACCTCCGGGATAGGGATTGCGGCAGGAGCGCAGGCGAGCAAGTTTGATAGATTCTGGAGGTTGTTTGAGGGCCCTCAGATTAGCTCGGAAAAACCAAAAGAGGTGGCAGCAATGGCCAAGCAACGCCGCATTATCTATAACGACGATGGTGACGCTCAGTACGGCGATTGGAATCCACAGGCCGAAGAAGGAGTACAAGGCTTTCTCTCAGCACGATTCAGTCCCACAGTGGGCACCCAGGTGGACACGTATTTCTGGTGCATAGGCAACGGCCAGGAGCCGCCATGGGGCAAAACGCCGCCGGAAGCTATCGGCGATGCCAACCAGGTGATGCAGCTCACTTACCCGCTGAAGGTCCAGAGGCCTGACCTACTGATCGGCAAACAATATTGGCCCCAGGGTTATCCGCATCTGCTGGAGGGGGAGAAGCCCCAACCCCGGGGAGGCTATCCTGCCGATGCCACCCTTCGGGCGTTCTGGTCAGCCTTTGACTACGCCAAGCAGGAAGTCCGTGACCACCGATACGAGTACATTATGAAAATCGCGCAGCGCTATGACTTTGATGGGTTTGAGCTGGACTATTTCCGCCATCCGCTGTTCTTCAAGCCAGGCGAAGAGCAGGAGAATCTGGACACAATGACCCAGTTTATTCGCCGCGTGCGCCAGGGCCTGAATGAGATCGGCCGGAAGCGGGGGCGACCCTACCTGTTGGCGGTACGGGTTCCTTCCAGCCCTGGACAAGCGCTACGCACCGGCCTGGACGTGGAAACCTGGCTTGCTGAGGGGCTGATAGACATCCTGGTACCCAATCCTGGCTACCAGCCTTACACCGACAGTTACAAGGCGTTCATTGACATGGGACACCGCTATGACGTACCTGTCTACCCGTGTTTCAACTGTTCGGCGATTGCCCGTATGCCTAACCAGGACCTGGCAGCCGAAAAGATACGTAGTGTAGCCAGTAATTTCTGGGCATTGGGAGCAGACGGCGTCTACCTGTTCAATTTCTTCGTCCCTGGAGATCTGGACAAAGAAGGAAAGTGGGACAAGGCCATGGCCCATAGTTGGCTCAACGAGATTGGCAGCCCGGAGACCCTCCAGGGCCTGGACAAACTCTACCTCCCTGATAACGGCGCCAGCACTTTCTACATCGGCTATGGTAATGCACCGCGGCGGTTTCCTATTCGCCTGGTGGATGGTACGCCTATCCCCTTAGTAGTAGGCGACGATGTGCAGTCGGCCAGTCAGGCAGGAACAATTGACGAGATGCGGCTGCGGGTTGAAGTACGCAATATTGATGAGAGTGAGGGCATTGCCATCCGTATTAACGATGTCCGCCTACCACCGGAGAAGATCCAACGAGTGGAGGAGCGGGCATTTGAGGCAACAGTGACTGCTCCGCCGCTGCACCGCGGCAGCAACGAGATCGTGGTTCTGCCTGGTCTCAATTCAACAGGGCGGCTATCTTCGGAGGTGACGGGGCTACAGCTCGCAGTGCGCTACAAGCATGATTAGGGGCGCAGCCCCTCGCTCAGACGCACAAATCTCGCTTGAGGAAGGAAGCACAATGAAGCATCCAAGCCGGCGGATAACGCTATTAATCTGGCTGACGGTAACACTGATAGCCGTCGGTGGCGCCGGGACTGAGGCCTTAGCCGAGCAACCCAGTGAAAACAGGTTTGATAGGTTTCAGGCCCACTTTGAGGGACACTACGTACCTGCGCAGCCACAGCAGCAAAGGGTTGCTGATATCGTCAAGAAGATACGACTCATTGTCAATGACGACGGTGACGCGCAGTACCCTCAGGTCAATGCACGCGCCGCCGAGGGCGCCGAGGGATTTCTATCAGCGCGGTTTGCCTCAACCGTGGGGACCAAGGTTGACGCCTACTTTTTCTGCGTGGGAAATGGGGAAATACCGCCGTGGGGTCTGAAAACTCCCGAAGCTATCGGCGACGCCAACCAAGTGATGATTGAGGCTGCGCGCCGAGCCGGTATGAAGATATTTGCGTCACTGCGTATGAATGACATTCACGACGCGTGGGCGGCGAAGCTCACTTACCCGCTGAAGGTCCGGAGACCCGACCTACTAATCGGGAACCAGTATTGGCCCGAGGGGTACCCGCACCTGCTGAAAGACGAGCAAGCCCAGCCCCGCGGCGGTTACCCGGCAGATGCCCTGCTGCGGGCCTTCTGGTCTGCTTTTGACTATGCGAAGCCTGAAGTGCGGCAGCATCGGCTCCGCTTCATTAGGAGAATCTGCCGCAAGTACGACTTTGATGGCTTCGAGCTGGATTTCTTTCGTCATCCGCTCTTCTTCAAATTGGGCGAGGAGTACGAAAATTTAGACACTATGACCGAGTTCGTCGGCCAGGTGCGACAGCTTCTGAACCAGATTGGGCGGATGCGAGGCCGACCATACGTATTGGCCGTCCGCGTGCCGGACAGCCCAGCTATGGCACTTCGCACCGGCCTGGACGTCGAGGAGTGGCTAAGGCAGGGGCTGGTAGACATGCTGGTAGTCGGGGGCGGCTACATGCCCTACTCCGGGCGGCTGAAAGAGTTCATTGATATGGCCCACCGCTACGGCATACCGGCCTATCCGTGCATCAACCACTTCCAGGAGCCGATCAAGATGCGCAGTTATGCCAGTAATTTCTGGGCGCTGGGAGCCGACGGGGTCTATCTGTTCAATTTTGGAGGAGCCGGCGAAGGCACCCCGCAGCAGGCGTGTCTCAGCCAGATGCAGGACCCCGACGTACTACGCGGCCTGGACAAGCTCTATCTGCCCGTGCTTCTACAGATCAAGGTGAGCAATCTGGCCGCCTTCCCGGAGCTTAACGAGATGATTCTGAAAAACGAGGTGCTCTCTGACGAACGCATTGCTATCCAGATCAACGGCTCGCGGATTCCCGACCAGGACATTAAGCGCGTCGACAACAAGACATTTGTCGCCTCAGTGACAGCACCTCCACTGAAGAGAGGAATAAACCAGATTGTTGTTCTGCACGGGCCGAACAGTGTCGGAGCACTTTCGGCGACGGTAGACGGCATTGAGCTCTTTGTGGATTACAAGCCCCTTGCCCCTCGGCCTACGCCTTCTCCCTCCGCCTCAGGCCCGGATCTGGTCTTATCACCCACCACGCCCATGCCTCTGCCTTTCTGGAATGTGCCGGTAGGCACTTCAAAAACTGTTTCCTTTGATCTAACTACCGATCCCAGCACAATCAAGAAGGCGAGACTGGCGCTGAACGCCGCGGACATTGATGAGCCTGCCGAGCTTACTATAACTCTCAACGGAGAGCACCGGCTTTCTATCCCTAACTCATTGCTTTCAGGATCCGATCCTGTTCAGGGATTCATCGAGATTTCCCCTAACCTGCTTCGGTCCGGAACAAACAACGTAACCTTCACCTTCGATAGCACTCTCAACGGGACCACAACGGGATTCAGTGTTCTCCAGGCCTTTCTGGTCCTCTGGCTCGAGTAAGGGAGGAGAAGGCACAGCATTGGCATTAGTTGAGCAACGAGACGGACGGGACAGTGGGCTGCTGAATTGCAGTAACCACACCCCCTATCACGGAAACTCGTCAACGTGATGAAGGCATCAGGCGAGGGATAGGGGCCATGGATACGAAGCCGGGAGCGACCGGCATGGAACGCGCGCGTTCAGTACCACTCTGCCCGACCTGGGGGCTTCATATGCCGCTGTCCGTGTACCACCGGAGAAGATCCAACGAGCGGAGGAGCAGGTATTTAAGGCAGTAGTGACTGCTCCGCTGCTGCACCGCGGCAGCAACCCGATCCTGGTTCTGCCCGGCCTCAATTCAACGGGCAGGTTGTCTTCGGAACTGACGGGGCTGCAGCTACAGGTGGACTACAAGTAGACAGGACAGGTCGGCACAAGCGGTCAGCCAAGCAGGCTGGCATGTAGGGCACCCACAGACCAGTATTGTCTGGTGGCAAGCCCACAAAGACTTGGCATCTATGATTTCAACAGCCGAGGTGAGTAGCATGTACAGTGCCCGTGTGTTGTGGC
>JALGTJ010000028.1 GCA_029821415.1 Candidatus Zipacnadia bacterium | reverse complement strand
ACGGCGTAGACTCCGTGGGGAGCGCGCAGCCCGCGGAGACAGTCAGCGGTGCAGGCAGCGTGGTGCCATCCGCTGGAAATGTCGCCAGTAATGGCTATAAGATCCGGCCGCTCACGCTTAATTGCTGCAAGCACGCGACGGGCGAACAACTCGCTGGCTCCACGGCAAGTGCAGTGCAGATCGGAGAGGTGCGCGATGCGCAGGCCGACCAGCGCCTCCGGTAAGTTGGGCATCGGTACGTCAATATGCCTAACACATAGTTGATGGGGCTCAATCAGTGAAGCGTACACCCAAAAAGCGGCCGTAGCCGCCACCAGTATCCAGAGGATTATTGCAGTGGTGATCATAGCTTTGGAGTGCCAAGTCAGATTCGGGTGGTTCCTGCAGGCGCCGTGTGTTGCGCAGAGCCACGAACAGCAATACACCAACCAGAAAGATTGCCGCCAGTGTAGTGAAGATACCGCCGGGCTTGCCCCAGCTTAGGTGTAATCCACCGGCACTTGCCGAATAGCTGAGGATCGGCCCGCCCAGCAGCGCCCGCGCTCCTGCCAGAACCACGATTGCGGCCACCAGGCACAGCCAAAGCATAATCAGCCCTCGCCAGATGTCGCGCCTGGGGTGCCCCAGCGCGAGCGCCTTCACCCAGACCAGGTAGCTAAGAAAGCCAGTGGCAGCTACTACCACCACGCCCATAGCTATCCATTCGGCGATATTTGTCATTCTCTGAGCCTCTGATTTACTGCTGACCACCCACCACCAGCTCGGCTATGCGCAGATGGGGCCCTCCGGTGTCAACTGGTACACCCTGGCCATCCTTGCCGCAGGTCCCGCCGTTGCGCAGTTCCATCTGATCGCCGACGGCAGTTACTGCCTGGAGAGTCTCCAGAGTCATTCCGGAGATGTTGTGCCTGGAGAGTCTCCAGAGTCATTCCGGAGATGTTGACGTTGCGATAGTGCTGGCCGAGCTGGCCATTCTCAATGGCGTAGGCCTCTTCAACATTGCAGGTGAACTGCCCACGGGCGGTAAAGACATACCCCCACCGGCCACCCTTCAGATAAAGTCCGTGGTTTATATCGGCGATCATCTCGTCCAGGCTGGCCTCGCCCGGTTCAATGAAGGTATTGCTCATCCGCACGAGTGGCGGGAACTGGTAGCCGCCGGCTCGTCCGGAGCCGTTGGGTTTGGGAACTGGTAGCCGCCGGCTCGTCCGGAGCCGTTGGGTTTGACACCAAAGCGGGCGGCAGTCTCCAGATTATGCAGGAAGCCTTGCAGGATACCGTCTTTGACCAGCACATGGCGTTGGGCCGGTACGCCTTCGTGGTCGTATTGGTAGGAGCCGTTGGCCCCAGCCAGCGTCGGGTCGTCAACAATGGTAATTATGGGTGCGGCAACCTGCTCGCCGACCTTGCCGGCGACAATGGAGTTACCAGCCCAGACGGCGTCGGCCTCGCAGTTGTGCCCGAAGGCCTCGTGAACCAGCAGCCCGCAGATTTTTGGGTCTATGATGACCTCAAACTTACCGGCTGGCGGCGGCGCTGCCCTGAGCAGCTTGAGCGCTCGCCGCGCGACGCCGCCGGCGAACTCGTCAGGGTCGGTTTCTTTGATAAGTTCGTAGCCTGCGGCATTAGCCTTGTAGTCAGCAGCCTGCTGGCGGATATTATCTTCCTGAGTCGTGACGGCCACGCCGATGCGACTACGCACCGACTCGTATTCTATGTAGCTGCCGAAGGTATTGCCCATAGACATCCGTGCGGCGCTGTCGGCATAGGAGACCAGGCTATTGACTATTCGCTCCGGGTCCTGCTCGCGGGCGACCTTCTCGAATTCAAAAGCTGTGCTGACTCGGTCATCCAGAGGGACGTCAGCCGGATTTATCTGGTAGCTGGTACTGACTTGGGCCTCGGTCGGCTCAACTTCGGCGACTACGCCACGTTCGGTTACGTTACTGCTGGCGGCTTGCGCCATACTGACTGCGTCATCCATGCACTGTTTTAGCGCGTCGCCACTAATGTTGTTGGTTGATGCAAAGCCCCAGGCTCCGTCTATCAGCACACGCAGGCCCGCCCCCTTGACCAGAGAGTGTGATATCTTATCGGCTCGTCCGTCTTCTACCCTGACAGCGGTTTGACTACCTTCAACAATGCGTAGATCCGCGAACTGGGCTCCTTTACGTTTTGCCTGCTCAACTGTCCTCTCAATAAGCTCTCTCATTGACTAAGTCCTCGTCGCTACTTTAATGGTTGTGGAACACTAAGTTCTACTACTTCTACCCTATTTGACTTGTCTGTCAGAGGCGAAGCTGCTAGCTTATTGTACAACAGTTACGCCAGGGCTGCAAAAAGGAGGCTGGCGAGAGTGGGACGTAGGGCCTATTTGTTACTTGAGGTGATGTTATTAAGGATAGCGGGCAGGTCCCGGGCGAAGTTGCGCAACGCCTGGCCTCGGTGGCTGACCTCGTTCTTCTGGGCGGCGGTCATCTGCGCGAAGGTTTGCCGGGTCGGGGGATACAGAAAGACCGGATCATACCCGAAGCCGCCTTTGCCCTGGGGCTGTGAAATTATGATGCCGTCTACGCGCCCCTGCCAGATTCCCAGAATCTGGCCGTGGAGATTAGCCAGGGCAATCACACACACGAAATAGGCAGCGCGCTGCTCACCGGCGAGGTTTCTCATCTCCTTCAGCAGCCACCTGATGCGGTCCGGGTCGTTGTCAGCAACTCGGCTGGAGCGGATGCCGGGTGCGCCGCCCAGGGCTGGTACCACCAATCCGCTGTCGTCGGCGACCGTCAGATAGCCGCTGGCGCGGGCAGCAGTGGCCGCTTTGTGCTGGGCGTTGCCGACGAAGGTATCGTATGGTTCGCTGAGGCGAGGAGGGTTGGGCAGGTCGGCAAGTGAGATTACTTGCAGTGGCACGGCAGCCAACAGCCCGCGGATTTCAGCAACTTTGCCGGGATTATCAGATGCAACTAACAATACGTCAGGCCGTTGAACACCGCTCATCTGGCTGAACTCCTCGCTGCGAGACTTGCCTGTGTGCTGGTCTATGCGGGCGTAATGATGGTAGCCTTGCCTCAGCAAGACAGGGGGCTCTATCTCTTCAGGTTGGCCAGGGCTTCTTGCTGCTGGCTGAACACTTTTGCCAGTCCCTCGCGTCCCAGAGCTATCATCTCGTTCATTTGTTTGACGGTGAAGGGTGCGCCCTCAGCGGTGGCTTGCAACTCCACGACGTTGCCGCTTGCGGTCATTACTAAGTTCATATCCACCGCCGCGCGAACGTCTTCTTCGTAACACAGATCGAGCAGTAACTCCCCGGAAACCAGCCCGACCGAGATTGCCGCTACTTGATCGCGCAATGGCCAGCTTTTTATCTGGTTGTTCTTGCGCAGGTAGCTGCAGGCTTGTGCCAGCGCGACGTAAGCAGCGGTAACTGCCGCTGTGCGGGTACCCCCATCCGCCTGGAGGACGTCGCAGTCAAGCTGGATAGTGCGTTCGCCCAGGGCATGCAAATTCACTGCTGCGCGCAGGGACCGGCCGATGAGCCGTTCAATCTCCTGAGTGCGTCCGCTGCGATATCCCTGCTTCGATTCGCGGGGAGATCGTTCTCGGGTCGAGCGGGGTAGCATTCCGTAATCAGCCGTCACCCAGCCCTGCTGACTGTTAACCAGCCAGTGAGGCACGCGGTCTTCAACTGTCGCAGTGCAGTAGACGATGGTATCGCCCATCTGGATCTGGCAGGAGCCTTCGGCATACTTGTTTACGTCTCGGATGATAGTCAGATCACGCAAGTCCTTGTTGTCCCGTCCATCAATGCGCAGCAAGGCTGCTCAGCCTCCTTCTGGATTGCCGTCAGTAGGACCGAAGTCCTCTTGCGGGGTTTCGTTGGTCCCATTCTCTTTGTTTGCCGCCGTCTGAGTAGTTGGCGCATCCGGCGGGCCCTCAAAGTACTGGCGCAGCCCCCGAACTACTGCCTCGGCGGCAGCAGCCCGCACCTCCGGCTTGCTCAGTAGCTGTTCTTCTTCGTGGTGGTTCAGGTACATAAGTTCCACTAGCACTGAGGGGATTTCATTCTCGCGAATCACCACGAACTGCGCGTGCCGTACTCCATTGTCTTTTCGTCCCAGCGCCTGCAGAAGCTGCTGCTGAAGAATAACCGCGAGCATATTGCTCTGCGGCGTACAGTAATATGTTTCGGTGCCCCAGTTGGTATCCGGCTGGGGCATAGCGTTGCAGTGAATACTCACAAAGGCGTCTACCGCCAATTGGCGGGCCAGCTTGGCTCGGTCAAAGAGTCCCACAAAGACATCACGGTCGCGAGTCAAGATAGCGGTGCAGTGCTGTGCCGCCAACTGGTGGGCTATCCGCAGCGCTACGTCCAGATTTACGTCCTTCTCCAGTAACTTGCGGCCGCGCGCGCCACTATCTTTGCCTCCGTGACCTGGGTCTATCATTATTAGTTTATCACAAAGCCGAGCCTTCTGGAAGGACAGCCTAACCTGCCAGGTGTGTTGGGCATCTATTCTTTCAACGTCAAAGCGCATCAGCTTGTTGAGGTATACTTCTATTATTACACCATCGTCGGTGGGGAGTGCCTCGGCGCCCTGGACGATCTTGCCATAGCCGCGCTGACGAAGCATTGGCCTTTGCATCTGAGCATCTTTGAGCTGGAGCCGTATCCTCCAGGGCTGAGCCAGCACCCTGTAATCCAGCTCTGCTGGCAGCGACAAATCTGCTTGGACGACTGTGGCCTGGTTGTTGGTTTGATATACTTGCAGGCATTTGAGCTGAGGATAGCAGATCGGCAGCTCCGGCTCATCGCCATCGAACTTTCCAACGATAAGTGAGCCACCGCGGCCATCAGCGCGAGGCAGCCACACCACCTGTTGCTTCTGATTGAGGTCCAGGACATAACGGGCGATCGGCGGTCGGTCGGAGAACTGGCCCCAGCGTAGCCGCCATACCCCGCATCGGCCAATATAGCGCCGGCCGCTCGGTGAGTGTGGTCTGGCTCCGTGGATGTCGAGGTAGGCGCGGTAGGGGTCGCGGAGATATTTGACCTCGCCAGCGACCAGACCGGTTGTCTTCAATTCTATGGCAAAGCCTTCGTCATCCCCGCGTATCACTGGCGGGTCCATCGGCACGATTACATAGAAACGAGTTCGCGCTTTGTTCACAGAAAGCTCGCCGCCCAGAGCTTCAATGATGGGGGGGAGGGGAGCGACCAGCACCCCATCTGCAACTGATATCCGCGCTGGTAGAGGAACTTGTTGCCCCTCCTGCCAGAAGTAGGTCTCCCCCGCTTCCAATTGAAGCTGCTGGCCGTTTGGCCCCGTGGCGGTCAAGCGTTTCTGCTGGGGCTGCCAGTTAACCTGGGCGCCCAGCGCCCGTGCCACAGCATCCACTGGCCCCCAAAGCAAGTTGTTTTCTA
This sequence comes from Candidatus Zipacnadia bacterium, assembly GCA_029821415.1. Classification (GTDB taxonomy): domain Bacteria; phylum Armatimonadota; class Zipacnadia; order Zipacnadales; family Zipacnadaceae; genus JALGTD01. The sequence continues at coordinate 4,278 of JALGTJ010000028.1, read as the reverse complement.
CATAGGGGACGGGCGGGGTAGTTATCTGCTGGCCGGCTACCTGCAGGTAGACCTCGGCAGGAGCATCAGCGACCAAGCTTCGGGCGGCAATGATTAACAGGATTGCTGCAAATAGAGTGTGTTTAGGCGGCATTGTTTGTAGTTGCCTTGCACTGCGGATGTCTGGCATTATAAGGCGCTCGGGCTATAATAGGCAAGCAAGAGGCAGGCTCGGGAGGATGTGACTACAGGCAATTTGTTCTTACCGGTGACGTCGGCCCAACCACCAAGTCCCGTCAAGGCTCCCAGAGGTTTACAGTGTTGGTCAGGGTCTCTGGTGGCTTAATGCGCTTGGCGTTACCGGCGCAGAAGGCAAAATTGCAGGCCTGGTTATGGCGAGCAGCCACATACTGCGACATATTACCCCAGGAGGCCCGCCAGCCATACGAAAAGGCCTGCGCCAGGTCAAAGAACAGTATGGTCTCGCCGGGCTGGGGTATACAGGTTAGTTTCAGCGAGGCCCCGGGATAGCCGCCGATCATCGTAAGGTCGAGGTTGATACCGTAGCTATGCGTCAGAGAGTTGGTGTACGCCGGGCCGGCGGTGGGGTTCTCATCAGCGGGGCACAGATAGATCTGGCGGCTGCTGACATAGGGAAGCAGCAGAACATCCCAGCAGCTCTTTGTGGTGTTATCGGGCAGGTCAAGCAGCGCGGGAGGCAGCCCCTCGTCGTAATCGCTGGCGTATAGTTGGCTGGCCAGGGTCAGGTGCCGCACGTTGGCCAGGCAACTGGTGGCTTCAGCAGACTTTGTGGCCTGCTCGAAAACCGGCAAGAGCATGGCAGCAAGGATCAAAATGATAGCCACTACCGCGACTAGTTCGATCAACGTGAAGCCTGCGCGCAACTGGCGATCCACTATGCCCTCCCAGCAGTTGAATCGCAGCACCCAGGGTGGCGCTGGCTAATTACCCATTCGTTTGGCTGGTATCGCTTATAGGGTGAGCAGGCTGGTCAGTGTGGTTCCTCAGGCTGTTTCAGTTCCACAGTCACTGTGGCAGTTCCCCCCTGTCGCGTCACCCCCAGATGGAAGACGCGGATCTCACCTGCTTTAAGGTCTTCCTCCACCACTGCGTTCGTGCCGCTGACGCTACCGTGTGAATCGTGGAGTATAACGTGGACCTCCACAGCCTCCACGGTGGCATCGCTGGTGTTCTGCAGTTCACCTACTATCCACACCTTGGTCTTCACGTCATCCACGTACCAGCGGTATCGGCGCACTTGAATAGCATCTATGCTGGTGATGGTGCGTGGCTTTCCGCAACCTGATATGACCAGCGCTACTTGTGTTACTACGACATAAAGCAATAGAAGTGCTATGCCGATGCGTGGGCGTATTGCCGACGGATCAGAGGAATGGGCTGGTTGTAGCGACTCCAGGGTGGGATTCATTATCGCTGACTGCGGCGGCTGGAAGAGGTCCGGCTCCATGGGCGGCGCACGCCCCGAGAAGGTGGCCGTTGGGGATATGGTTCTGTCTCAGAACCGGTGGTTGATGGCTGGCGCCGAGATGGTTGTTGGTATGGCTCGCGGCGACTAATGCCGGTAACAATTATCACGCTCAGCAGAATAATGATCATCACTAAGCAGCCGTCGGTAACTGACATCTCCTTGTACCCAAGCAAATCTTCCCCCACCCATTGGACCAGAACGATACCAGGGAAGAACAGCACAATACCAAGAATTATGCCCCAGACTACTCGCATTTGCGGTTACCTCGTCTCATACGGTAGCGTGTGGTGTATCATTTTGTATTTACCATAATAGGTTCTCCAGTGCTCGCGCCAGCGCCAGATGCCCCATCTCACTCAATGATAAGTTGTCTTGGTAGAGGTCGGCAACACCGTGCTCACTGTGAGCCAGTACCGAGGCTGTCCGGACCACTGCGCAATCGGTGAGCGCGGCAACCTGCTCAGCGGCGCGGGCTAATCGCCAACTGTCTTTGCCTTGCACCCGAGCGAGTCCAGCCAGTTCGGGCCGGTGGGCAAAGGGCGCTGGCGTAACCACTATGGTCAGTACTGTCAGCTCCTCCTGGACTAGTTCCACCAGTTGTTGAAGCTGGCGCCGGAACTCCAGGGTCGGCGTGTCTGAAAGGCTAGCCTCGGTCCCGTAGGCAATAATCAGCAAATCTACTGATTGGAGGTCATTGAGCGTTTCGCGGAGTGCCGGCAAGTTGCCCAGTTTCACACCGTTGTCGGTCAGCACTCGGACAGTCTGGTAGGCGCCGCGTTGCTTAAGTCGCTCGATAAACAGGTCCACCCAGGTAGGCTCGTGTACATCACTTGAACTGCCTGCTGAGACAGCAAACCGGTCGCCCAATACACCGACCACGATATCTGTTTGCTGCTCCAGGCAGTAGCGGCGGAACAGATCCACACAGTGCGGTCGGACGAGCGGCGGCTGCCAGCGAGATAGAGCCATCATGCTCTCCCAGGTATCTGTCGTGGTACTTTCCGGATTTTGATCACCGTAGACTTCTACCTCGCGCAGGTACAGGCAGTTATCGCCACCTTCGCCTCCCGCCCAGGTATCGTGCATAGTTATTTTGATATAACGGGCGGGCCGGGGATGGGAGGAAAACGAGTGGATCAGAGGCTGGATGCGATTGGGGGGGAAATAATAGTCGCGTAGCTGGGCAAAGTCTTTTGCATCCAGCGAAATCCACACGGTGATGTGGCGTGTGTTGCCGTTTAGGCTATTGTAGACGGCAATCTTGGTTAGCTGATATACTCCACCCAGGTCGATTATTACTTCTTTGGGGAACTGCGGGGAGTTGTCTGTGGCAAAACAGGCAGGCGGCTGGTCGCTATCATTTTGGCCGTCAACCAGCCCGGTCCAGCCCGGCCGCAGTTGGGTAGTGCACAGGTAGGGTTTGCCGGCGGCCAGATTGTGCTCAGCCGCAACACTTATCCCTGCGCTGATCACTGCCACTACCCCCGTCAGCACTACCAGCTTGTGAGAGCGAGGCGACATTCGCAAGCCATTCACTCCACGGGTCTATTGTGCTACTGGGCGGGAGACAGTTCCAGGCTTATATCCAGCGATGGCGCCGAGTGGGTCAGCGTCCCGACCGATATGATATCAACCCCGATCGCAGCGATCTCGGCAACTTCGTCCAATTCAATACCACCGGAAGCCTCGATGAGAGCGCGATCGCCAATGATCTGGACCGCTTCGCGCATCATCTCCAGGCTCATATTGTCCAGCATTATGATGTCAGCACCGGCCGCCAGTGCCTCACGAACCTGGTCTAGGTTAGTGGTTTCGACCTCAATCTTGAACAGTCGGTGCGCGTTGTCCCGGGCTGCGCGCACGGCTTCGTTGATGCTCCCGACCAGCCGAATATGGTTATCTTTTATTAGTATACCATCGTATAGAGCGTAACGATGGTTTTTCCCGCCTCCGGCGCGCACTGCGGCGTGGTCAAGTGAGCGTATTCCCGGGTCGGTCTTGCGGGTATTGGCAATTTCGACACCAGTGCCGGCCACCGCATCCACGAACTTGCGCGTGAGAGTGGCGATGCCGCATAGCCTCTGCAGGAAATTGAGCGCGGTTCGTTCGGCCGCCAGTAGGGCGCGGGCCGGCCCCTGGATGATAGCCAGAACCTCGCCGACTTCAAAGCATTCGCCCGAATGCTTAATCACCGTAAACTCGGTCTCTGAGCTAAGTTGTCGGAAACATTCCCGGGCTACTTCCATCCCAGCAACAACTCCCGACTCTTTAGCTAACAGTTTCCCGACTGCACGAGTTTCTGGCGGGATTACTGCCCGGCTGGTGGGGCCTCAAGGTCACTTTCAAGCTCGCTCATTGACTCTCCTCAATGGTGTTATTCTCACCAAGTATGGCTACCTTCATTTGGCTACCACGAGCTTCCTCTTCGTCCATAGCACAGTAGGACATAATGTGTACGACGTCGCCTACTTCCCCCAACCGGGCACATGGTCCATACAGGCGTATTATCTTGCTTCCGGCGGGTTCAGCGATGACGTAAGTTTCGAATCGCGCCCCGTTGTTGATATTGACCACTACTACCCATTCATCAGGCAGCAGATCAACAGCCTCCATAATTTCGCGGTCAATGCCAATACTTCCTGCATAGTACAAGTCAGTATCGGTGACCGTGGCATTGTGAATCTTAGCCTTAGCCATCATTCTTAACATTTGTGGCGTCCTCTTCGATCTTAATGTTGTCGATAAGTCGGGTATTGCCCAGATAGGCAGCTACTGCTATTACCATGGGC
>JALGTJ010000311.1 GCA_029821415.1 Candidatus Zipacnadia bacterium | reverse complement strand
TTCCAGTAGCATTACATAAGGTAATATCTGCCATAGGAGGGGGCACCACAGTTAATTGTCTGCTTGTTGCGATGAGCCGTTTGATGCGCTTGCATAGATAATGGCCACAATCACGCCGACAGGTGACCTTGGACTTTTGCTGTAATTACCAGCCACTGCGGAATGTCGGGCAGACAGCACCGGTATACTCTGAGTTCGCAGACAAAAAAGGGGGCAGAATTGTTTCCGTGCTGGTATCTCAGCTACACAATCCCACCACACTGTATTTTGTCGAACGATTGTCCCCACCAGACGGGAGTCCCCACAGCTCTCCGCATCGTCGTCGGTGGCCCGAATCAATTGCCCAGCAAGTTCAAGGAATTATTATATGTTCAACTCCAGCCTCTGTCAAGCAGCGTGTGCGTGGCGAGCGCCTCATGATATTCCGGCAACAGCGACCGGCGGATCGTTACCCGGTGCGCCTCGGCTCGAAGATACGCGAGGCCGGTTGCTGGTGGATACTATAGTCACGAGGCTCATACCGAACACTGGCCAGGTCCGTTATATTCTTGCCAATCTTCTCCATGCGCTCCTGGATGAGCACCCAGACACAGTCGTTGTCGGGGTTGACCTCGTCCGCCGCAAGGTCCATTCATCTGGCTCTTAGGACATCTGGTGATGGGGCAGATTCCGCCGAATTTGTCAAGTATACAATTGCCACACGCTGAGCACCACTCGTAGAACTGTCCGTGACGAATCGTGTCCCCCAGAAACAGCGTATTGACCCCCGAAACGACCGGTTTGTCCACAGACTCGGCTACTGCCTGGGCGCCGGCGCCACAAGACAGCACAAGGATAGCATCGGCGGCAGCGACGGCTTCTTTATTCTTTCGTAGCCGGCGACCGACATCCAGGACCTGGCAAGTGACATCTGGTACCACTGTCCCCGTGATGGTCTTGCCAGCCTCTATGAGTCGCTGACTCATTTCGTCGACTTCGTATTCTCCACCGGTCTGGCACTCGGTGGCGCATTCTCCGCAGCCGACGATAAAGACGCTATCATAGTCGGCCAGCATTTCCAGGATTTCTTCGGCAGGTTTCTGTTCAGTAATGATCATGCCACTATTTTCCTCCTGTAGTTAAACCAACTTACCAACAATCGGTGCCGGCAGCTAATCCTATGCCGCCGGAGCCTCCACCTTTTTTAGGGTTCTCTTCACGCTATCGGTATACCTTCTCAAGGCCTGCTGCATTTCCTCCTGGCGGGCCGGCTGAAACTGGGCCGTAATGATTGCCCTGGGCACTGCCTTGGATGATCATGCCATGGATCAGCAATGCTTGGAGGATGGCCAGCACGGTAGTCTCGCCGCCGGAGCCATGCCCCCCTGCCGAGGCGAATGCAGCCCCCACCTTGCCTTCAAGCTGTCCGTGGTGGGACACGCTGGCATCCAGCAGTTGCTTGAGCTCGGCGGCCATATTCCCATAATATGTCGGCGAGCCCAGCACAATACCTTCGTAGTTCAGAAGTTCGTTCGGGCTGACCTGGTCAATGGGCCGCAGGTCAACTTGGACGGCCTCTACCTCGGCAGCGCCCTGGGCCACGAGCTCAGCCATCTTCTGGGTGTTGCCGGTGCGGCTGTAGTAAGCTACGAGCAGTCGCCTCATGCTTCTTCACCTCGGCTCTCAGTAGTTAGCAGCTCTTCCAGGAGGGCGTGGTTGCGAGTCGTTATCGCAGTAACAATTGCCTCTACACCAGCTTTCCCGTATTCAGCGGAGGCACTATTACGAGGATTGATGCCACCGACCCCGATTAACTGCGCCCGTGGGTCATCTGGTAGCCGACTCATATCCACCAGCTCCGGACACAGTGCCATCAATAGCGAAGTCTCCCACTTAGCAGCGTGATCGCCGGCGTCGGGAATCTGATCCTTCACCAGCTCATAGCCGCTGCAGGCCCAAGCCCGCGTCTTAGGGCTATCAGGCAGACCCAAGCTATACCATTGGCAAGCTGCCCGGGCATGGTGCAGCAGAGGGTAGTGCCCAGCGATGATTGTCATGACCATGAAGCCCAGGCTCTGAACTTCTCGCAGTATATGCACCAGAAGTTCAATATAGAATCGGTCGGCCTCGTGGTAGCTCTTGCCCATATAGCCGGGGGCAAAGTTCTGTGCTGGCAGGCCCATCTTGTCAGCGACGAGCCGCGGGTCTGCCACATCAGAGTGGGCCTCCACCAGGTGTGATTCGCGCGGCTCCCCCCAATAGAGCGGAGGGAAGACCAGGCCTCCGCTCTGCTCGGCGCACTTGACAGCCAGCATGTCTGCTTTCAGGGCATCGTAGCCCACGGGAAGATGCTCGCCGTGCCACTCTATGTTGCCGACTGGCAGATAAGCCACCGGACAGGCCTGCCGGGCGGCGACGATCTCGTGGGGGAGCATTTCATTGTAGCGAATCTTAGCCATGTATTTCGCTCAGCCTTGGGCAATGGTCGGTCAGAACTGTCAGAGGCAACCTTGTTGGCAGGAAACCAGAATAGTCTACTGCGCTTCGCCCGGAATGATGCGCTCCACCAGGTCGCTTACTAACTCGAAAATGCCTTCCTTTTTTCTCACAAATACGCCGTCGTATTCGCTTATGCGGGCGATGTCCTGGGGAGTATCGGCGATACCGGTAAGGACCACCACGTTGATGTTTT
>JALGTJ010000027.1 GCA_029821415.1 Candidatus Zipacnadia bacterium | reverse complement strand
GAGCCTGCCTATGGGACAATGCTGGCCGAGATGATGTCACCGGCTGTTCCCCAACTACTCAAGAATGCCGGCTATGATTGGTTTGTGGTTGACTGTGAGCATTTCCCGGCGGATTTGCGCGATTGTGCGATGATGATCCGTTGTGCACGCGAGATTGACCTGCCCATCTTTTTCCGAATTTCGTTGACCGTCCAACAGATGCTGAGCAAACTGCTGGATCTGGGCGCGATGGGCTTTATCATTCCCAGCGTTGAGAGTGCTGCGCAGGCCCGCGAAATTATCAGGTGGACAAAGTATCCGCCATTGGGCAAACGGGGCCGTGGCTATATGATGGGCTGTGAGAACTATGCCACTGCCCTGGAACCGGAGCTGTTGAGTGCGGCTGATGACTACACTATGATTGCCGTCCAGATTGAAACAACAACTGGGCTGGAAAACTGCGAAGAGATCTTTGCAGTAGAGGGAATTGAGGCCTGCTTTGTCGGGCCGGCCGACCTGTCGGTGAGCATGGGAATACCTGGTCAATCCGACAATCCCCGGCTTGGTGAGGCAGTGGAAAGGGTTTTCCAGTCTGCTGCCGCCGCCGGCGTAGCCCCGGGAATCCACGTCCAGACCGTCGCAGATGCTCACTACTGGGTGGAACGCGGGGGCCTCTTTATGTGCTATAACTACGATATCGGTATGATCTACGAGACCAGCCGGGCAGCGCTGGAGCAACTCAGGAGTTAGTCAGAATCGTCGCCCGGCTTCGGCAAGCCAATCTTGTTGACCGGTATAGGCTGGAAGCCCAACTCCAGGGCCGGAGAATCAGGTTGCAGGCGGAAGTCGCCACCCTTGGGATCAACAAACAGAGGGTCAGCCAGCAGCGAATGGGTGTCAAAGCCTTGTGCGCGCCACTGGGCAAACGACTGGTCTGGGGTAAGCCCTGGCGCTCCGATTACTGGTTCTGCGCCATTGGGTGCATAGAAGAGATTATAGTCGGAGTCAGTTACGGCATTGGCGTTCCAGCCGTGGAAGAGCATTGCCCAGGCACCATTAGGGTCATTGCGGTAGAATATGTTGCGCACGATTCGGTTCCCGACGGCATTGCCGGTGTTCATTGTTAGGTACTGCTGACGGCTGTCGGCCAGGATATTGTTCTCAATGAGATTGTCCTTGGGATCAGCCACGGGCATTCCGACACCGCCGCGCGTATTGCCGACGATAATGTTACCGTAGACCGTTGCGTGCATCGGGGAGTTATCAAAGTAGATACCCCAGGTGTAGTACGGAGTCCAGATTCGGCCGCCAGCTACCGCGCCCTCGACACGGCCGTGAGGGGCGTCATAGGCCCCGCAACCGACCATATCTTCAACCAGGTTGTAACGAATTATCTGACCTTCTCCAAGCACTTCGTCGCCTTCAACGACGAACCAGCGATTGGAATAGAAACCACCGGTATCAGCCATCTCCAGGCATAGGTGGCGCAGTTCATTGTATTCAATGATATTGCGGCCGAAGCCCAGCACCGTGGCTATGCCGGCGTGAGGCATATCGTGTATGAGGTTATGCGATATGATGTTGTCCTGGCAGGCCAGTCCGTATACTTTGATCGCCGCCCCGAACTTTTCAATGACTCCGCAGTGATGGATGTGGTTGCCGGTGATGATATTGCCCGTGGCGCGGGGCAGGCTATCGGCTAACTCGCGCAGACGCTCACTTTGCCCTCGCCAGGTCTGCGGGAAGCTCAGATCTCGGCGCTCATTGGCTAACACTACCCCCTGGGCACCGGCCCCGACAATAGTATTATTTTCTATGTGATTGTAGCTGTTGCGATTCTGCAGACGGATGGCATCGCCCCCGACACTGTCGAATAGATTGCCGGCAATGTGACAGTGCTCGGTGTTTTCCAGATAGAGTGCATAACCCTCAGTATTCGGCTGATTGCAGAACACATTTTGTGGGGGAAACAGGGCCAGTGTCTGAGTAAAGGTGAACCCAGAAATGGTGACGTGTTTTACTGGCTCGTTGGATGTGCCCTGTAGCTCCATCAACCGGTCAGTGACGGGGACAGTCACCTCGGCGTCCTCCAGCCCTGGCTCCGGCGGCCAGAAGTATATGGTGCCGGTCTCGCTGTCTGAGCACCACTCGCCGGGCTGGTCCAGCTCTTCCAGGATGTTTTGTACATAGAAGCGGTTGCCGACGGTGAGCTCTCCACACCAGTATCGGCCCGCGATATCGAGCTTGATGATGCCCTGCTCATAGTCAATGCTCTCAATGGGTACGATGGCGTTAACCCAGCACAGCCATGGGAAGAAGAAGACCTCGCCTTGCTCAGGCTTGGCCCATCTTTGTGGGGAAAACGCACTATCGTACTTAAAGGCGGACCGACGCTGACCTTCCTGCCCGAACACGGCCTCCATAAATGCCCAGCCTCCATAAAGGGGATCATCCGGGGCATAGTTAGGGTAGCGAGCGCAGATCTGGCGTTGGCCGTTAAAGAACAACTGACGGAACTTGCGCTCGCCCTTTATAAGCTCGGGCACCTGTGCGCGCATGATTTGCCCATTGTAGCGCCGCCAGCCGGTGACCTGTTGGCCTCCGCTGAGAACCGGCTGCTCGCCAGGGTAGGCCATATAACGGACCGGGCACTGTTCGGTTCCAGAGTCCTCAGGACCAAGCCGTAGCGGTTCGGAGAGATGATAGGTTCCCTGGCGAACCTGTATGTCTATCGGTCGGGCCAGTCCTTCCGTCGCCTTTATCTGTCTTATGGCGTCACGGGCTCGCTGGAAGGTAGCAAAGGGGCCGTCGGTGTTAGCAGCATTTGGTTCAGGCAGTTGCCCTGACCAAGTATCGTTGCCCTTAGTCGATACATAAAAAGTTATTGGCTGGGCTGCTGCGACTGTCGTCATAGTCAGAGCAATTGACATAACTATGAGTAATGCTTCCAGGTATGTCATTAACTGGTACCTTTCAGAGGTGTTGTGGAGTTTGTGACCTTCATTCGCCACTTCAGCTCAGTGCCCTGCCTAATCGTACGCCGGCTTGTCACCAGCTATGCGGGCGCGCTGGATGCTGGCGGTCCCAAATCGCTCCCGAACTGCATCTATTGCTTTATCAACTTCTGACTTGCGGGAATTGGCGGTGACCAACAACTGAGGCTGCTTGCCAGTGTCCAGATTGCTCACTGCTATACCCACCAGGCGGACTTTGCGCTGAGCCAGGTTGACTGCGTCAAGTAGACTGCTGGCTGAGCGGTATATCTGCTGATCAGCGTTGGTCGACTCGGTCAAAGTGGTGCTGCGAGTTATAGTGCGAAAGTCGGAAAAACGCAGTTTGAGGGTTACGGTTCTGCCTTTCAAATTGTGGGAGCGCAGGCGGTGACCAACCTGCTCCGACAACTCCAGCAGCTTGCCACGCAGAAACTGCCCATCTTTGATATCTTCTGCGAAAGTCTGCTCGTGACTGACTGATTTGCGGTCTCGACCGACATGGATAGGGCTGTCGTCTTGACCTCGAGCAAGCTGTGCCAGTCTCCGGCCATGCTTGCCAAACTGGGCCACCAGCTCATCAACATTGCACTGCTGTAGTTGACCGATGGTGGTGAAACCTAGTTGGTGTAGCTTATCTGCGGTGTTCTCTCCTACTCCCCACAGTGCAGTGACTGGTAGCGGAGCGAGAAACTCACCGACCTGGTCAGGTTCGATCACCAGCAGACCATCGGGTTTAGCTTGCTCCGAAGCAAGCTTGGCCACAAATTTGTTGGGACCGATGCCTACTGACGCAGTCAACTGGAAGTCCTGGCTGATGCGTTGGCGAATCTGCTGGCCGATTCGTGTGGCAGTGCCGTGCAGCCGCAGGGAGCCGGTCACGTCCAAGAAGGCTTCGTCTATTGACACTTGCTCGACCAATGGCGTATACTCAGCCAGTAGTGCCATTATTTGCTTGGAGACACGACGGTATTTGGCGTGGTCAGGAGTCACGAGGATTAAATCCGGGCAGTGCTGCTGAGCTTCAGCGGTAGGCATGGCCGAGCGAATGCCATACCGGCGGGCCTCGTATGAGGCCGCTGCGATCACTCCTCTGCTTTTTGCAGATCTCCCTACTGCAACTGGCTTTCCCCGCAAGGTGGGATTATCGCGCTGCTCGACAGCCGCAAAGAACGCATCCATGTCTATATGCAGTATCGTACGCTGCTTTGCCATGGTGGCCAGTCATCCTCGGTTTACTGACATTGGCAGCATCGTCAGTGGGCTGAAGCCACGAGACGGTGGCGTAAGAATTGCAGGCCAGTATAGTTGCCGGCGAGTAGGTGACTGTTCGCGCAAGGTCAGCTTTTTCCTGCGACAGTTGATTCGCAGAAGCATATGTGATAGAATTAGCTACGCAACGATGGAGCAAGGAGGTTCGTGTAGTGTCTGGCAGGCCTGAGGACAACGGTTTAGAGAAACTCAAGACCGGTGTGCAGGATCTAATCAACTCGTGTACGACGGTTGAAGAGCAGCGCATAATGTATGGTAATCTGCGGTACAAGTGCTCGGACTGGGATTCCCAAGATCAGAGCGTTACCAACATAGCGATCATCTATGAGACTCCCGGTGGGTCAACTTGTCAGGTTAATGTGGAGTACGATCGGCGCAATGCAGAGTTCAGCTTCCTGGGAGACGAATTGGAAGGAACTATAGTAACTCATGAGCCTGAGCGGGTCTTGGCAGCGCTGAACGCCCACATCAGAGCCATTCCGAGTCGGCGGCTGGAGCAATTGTATAAGCAGATAGATTCGTGGATAGCCGAAGGCAAGACGCGCAGCCAGTTGTTTAGTGAGTTTAACAAATTGCTGCAAGCTGAGTTTTTCGGCGGGCGTATCAGCATCACTGAACTGAAGAAGGGCATCCAATATGCCTTGAGCTATTTTTCCTCGTCTCAGTAGAAGCTACGTCGCCCTGATACTCTGATTCTGCGACCTGCTGGTCTGCAGTAGCTATTGTGTCCCCTGTCGCAGGAAGCGACAACACCCATGCTGTTCGTCTTCTCCTAACCGTGGATTGTATCTTCCTATGTCTCCTTGCTGTCCTCCAAAACAGTAGTCTGGTGAGCAGTAACGCTTGGGCCAATGAGGAGATCCAAATCCCCCAAATCATTGGGAGGCATAGAACATATGTTCTATTAACTCCTGACCACCTCCTGCTGACACATGTACGGCCTGTTCTTAGTGCTATAGGTATCTAAAGGCTACTAATGATCTGTTCAATCTCTCCTATCTCTGTCTGGTTGGTAAGGACGCCAATCTCCAGATTGTAGTTACGCGACTGCTGTGGGGCGATGGTAAACAGTCGTCCACTTTCGCGTTCTGCAGGCCGATTTCCGCCCTGCCCGGTGGCGGGTTCAATGCCGGTTACGTACGCCTGTGCTCCGGGCATCTTCCACTGCAGCAGCCAAGGCATCTGCTCCGTATTGAACTTGAAGTATATGCCCAGTCCCTCACCCCTATTGAATTTGCGGTTCACGAAGGCAACATAGGTGGTACCGTCTGGATTGCTGCGCAGGCGGTGATAATAGCAGAGCTCCTCCTGATCGGGATTAGGAGGCGCGAACTGGTTCCATTCCTCCACGAATTCGCTGGCTATGTCTGTGCATGGAATGACTTCATCTGAGGGGAACAGGTATTCGCTGTGCTCGTCGGCCACTGGGAAGCCGATGTTGCAGTGATACATCAACATATGCTCCTGCTCGCGGAAGCCCTCATTGGTCACTTTATCATCTACCCAGAGGCGATTCTCCCCTAACCGGGTCCAGATTCTCCGCTCCAGGAGCAAATTGGGTCCAAATAGCATTGTCTCGCGCATCTTGCCCTGCGCCCACATCGTGTATTCGTCGCCCTCCCATGCACCATCTACGTAGAGGTTCTCGGCCGGGATGTGGGTAATTCTGCCGTGTAGACCGAGGCCACTGTGGGCCTCTACCCCACCCTCAGGATCGTCATGCGGCGCTCCAATCCACGTCATGCCACAAGTCACCAGCAGCCCCCCGAAAAAGCTGCGCAGCCAGCCCAATCCCTCTGGTTCATAGTAAGCAGGATGAACAACCCCGCATGGTGCCTCCCAGCAAAGCGAAGCACCGCGATATGTGGCTGAACAGATATCCAGAGCGCGGTCGGCAACGGCAGTGAAGCGCAACCCGGTTCCGGTACTGAATTCGACAGCACGGCTGGCTGTGGCCTTTCCGTCGGATAGGATAACCTGTCGGACTCCCCCAAGTTGCTGGACGGTCCCCACCTTTCGCAACAATTCATCCCGAGAGTACTGCTGGCCAAAAAGCTTAGGCATTGGGTACACCTCCATGATTGTTAGTGCTCTTATTCTCGCCCGGTTGATAGCCAGGTAGAGACAGCCAGGAAATATATTCCCCACGCTTGACTCTTTTCCTTCTCTCTTTATTAGAGCAGCCGGGTGTTTTTTAGACTATCCCTAGCCGTCATACAGTTGCTTAAGGCAGGGCTGCCGAAGATTGTATACCGAATCGTGCTTTTCCCTATACTTTCCTCCCTTTTCTCTCATTTAGCACCGGGCCCTTGCATTTAGCGGGGGGTTATGTTATACTATCTATTGTGTAGCGAGATGTTTCATGTGAAACCTATTTCTGTCAACATATTAGATGTTAGTTAAGGCCCGGAGCTGTTTCACGTGAAACTACTGCCGATACCGGGGCCGGAACAATTTGCTGATTATGCCGAGTCTCAAGGCTGGTTACTGTCTCCCGACCAGAAAGAGTGCATTACCGAGCTGGCTCAGTGGCTGGCTGACGGGGCACCGCCCTTAAAACTATCTAAGTATGCCGATTTGCCCAGCGTTCTTTCATACGCTATCGCGCCAGCTTTGGTATTACCCGACCTTATTGAGTTAAGCCAGGTCAACCGAGTGGTTGATCTGGGGGCAGGCTCTGGAGCATTGGGCTTGACCTTGAGCATCATCCGACCAGGCTGGGAAGTAACTCTGATAGAGCGCCGTAGTAAGGCAGCCACCTTTTTGGAGTGGACTATTCGGCGGTTCGGACTGGAGAATGTCAGAGTTCGGCACGAGAATGCTGCCGTGGGGACCACTGAAGGTGCTGCCCCGTACGATTTGGTCTGCTTGCGGGCGGTGGCTTCGGCCCAACGCGCGCTGCAATTGGCGGGGTCGTTGGCCGGATTTGGTGGACATGTAGTGGCCTGGCATAAGGCCGAGGATGAAGGCTTCCACCCTCCCCACTCCCCGTTGCGCTATGTGGCTACCACCCCGACAGTTATACCGGGCTTGGTAGCGTCGCTGTACAGGCCGCAATAGACGAGTTGACAATTGCTTGCCTGCCAGCCGTTGGCCAAAACGCCGCCGGAGGTGCGCTATGGCTTTGTCCTATGCAGTGGTTAATCAGAAAGGCGGGGTCGGCAAGACAACAACCGCAATCAATCTCGCTGCCTGTGCAGCCCTGGAAGGCTACGAGGTACTACTGGTAGATGCGGATCCTCAGGGCAATGCCACCAGTGGTTGTGGTATTGATCGCTCCATTCTGGATCGGTGTATCTATGATCTGCTCACCGCTACTGCAGAAGATCCCAGCCAATTATTTCCTGACGTAGTGACTCCTACTGCCGTTGACAACCTCTCGGTGGTGCCAGCCACGATCAATCTGGCGGGAGCTTCTATAGCTCTGGCCAGTGCCATTGCTCGTGAGACCAGGCTGCGGCGCGCCTTGCAAACTGCTTACGAGCGTTATGATATTATCATTGTTGATACTGCTCCGTCTTTAGGACTACTGACAATGAATAGCCTCACCGCTGTCCAGCAGATACTTATTCCTATTCAGTGCGAGTACTATGCGTTAGAGGGTCTGACGCAATTGTTAGAGGTTATTCAGCTCGTCCAAAGTCAACTCAACCCCAGTCTGCGGCTTAACGGTGTGGTGCTGACGATGTATGATGCGCGCACCAATCTGGCTGCTGAGGTTGAGCGGGAGGTGCGGGAGAATTTCCCGGGGCGAGTCTACGAAACCGTCATTCCCCGCAACGTGCAGTTAGCAGAGGCACCCTCCTATGGGCTTCCCGCCGTCCTTTATGACAAATATTGTGCCGGCAGCCGTGCATACTGGCGACTTTTAGATCCCGCCTGGGACGTGGTCTCAGTCAACTTATTTCCAGCAATGCCCTGTCGCAAAGTCGTGCAGTAATAGAGATAGCTCCGGAGCGGATCCGAGCCAATCCCTTTCAGCCGCGACGCCACTACGATGCTGCAACGCTTAATGAATTAGCCGAATCAATTCGCCAGCAAGGGATACTCCAGCCGCTATTGGTACGGCCTGCTGGCGACAACTACCAGATTATCCTTGGAGAGCGCCGCTGGCGAGCGGCCCAGGAGGCTGGTTTAGAGACTGTACCATGCATCGTTCAGGAAGTAGATGACCGTCAGGCTTTGGAGATGGCTTTGATCGAGAATCTCCACCGCGAAGACCTCAATGCTGTAGAAAGAGCTCGTGCCTATCAGCAGCTTATTGATGATTTCGGCTTCACCCACGAAGATCTTGCCCGGCATATCGGCAAAAGCCGTTCCGCCATTACTAACACACTGCGGTTGCTGCAACTGCCTGAAGAGGTGCTGGATAGTCTGGCACAGGGTAATATCACTGAGGGACATGGTCGTGCTTTGCTTGGCTTGGAGGGCGATCCTGATGCGCTTCGCGAGGTGTGGCGAACTGTTG
>JALGTJ010000310.1 GCA_029821415.1 Candidatus Zipacnadia bacterium | reverse complement strand
TTTTTTGCAATACCTCGTTGCGTCCTGATTCAATGAGATGACTCGGAAAGAACCCTCTGTTGCCGACTATTACCCCAAAAGTTGTTTTCTGATCCATTTGACTTGCCTCCCAAGTAGCCTAAGATTTGGCAGTTGTTTTACTACTCTTCCGTTGGCCTATTAGTTTGCCCGTAATATGCTTCCGGGCCGTGCTTGCGCAGGAAATGCTTATCCCTAAGCCGCCGCCATTCGTGCCACCTGTTCCAAAATAATGCTATTGCGGACCGCCTCGCTTGCTGACTCCCCCCATGTAAAAGGCCCGTGCTGAGCCACTAAAATGCCCGGGAACTCTTGCCGACTCTTGTTAGCCACTGCCCGCACAATCGCCCACCCGGTCTCCCGCTCATAACTGCCTTGCACCATTTCCGGCTCCAATGGCCGCGTCACCGGCACCGGTCCCCGAAAATAGTCGGCATGCGTGGTCCCGTAACACGGAATGCTGCGGCACGCCTGCGCCCACGCGGCAGCGTAGGTTGAATGCGTATGAGCCACTCCGCCGATATCCTGCAGCTCTTGGTATAGTACCAGATGGCTGGGCGTATCCGATGAAGGCTGTAACTCGCCCTCTACTATATTACCCTCCAGATCCACAAGCACGATCTGCGCGGCAGTCAACTCCTCATAAGGCACCCCGCTGGGTTTAATTGCCACCAACCCCTGGTCGCGGTCAATACCGCTGGCATTCCCCCAGGTAAGGACGACTAAGCCGACTAAGCCGGCTTGCTGTAGCACCAGGTTAGCAGCACATACTTCTTCCTTCAGCTCTTCCAGCATAACCCAACACTGCTCCCTATTAGGGGTGGCCGCACCCTGCTCTTATTAGCCGCTGACTCTCTGCTTGATCTCCAGCAGCTTCTTCATCACATCATAGAGGCAATCACTATGTTCGGCGACCCCAAAGCTGTCATGCAGGCGCCGGTACAACCCATACAGCTCCTGGTAGACTTCATGATTGGCGGGAATCGGCTCATAGCTGGTATCTTTAATCCCCGTCATCGCCTCCTGGGCCTGCTCTACGGTGCCGTAGCCGCCCCTATCCTCGCCAGCCACCACCGCTCCAAATATCGCCGCGCCCAGCGCGCAGGTCTGCTCGGAGCGCGACAGTTCCATCCGCCGCCCCGTGACATCCGCATATATCTGCATCAACATTGGGTTCTTCTCGGCGATACCCCCACAATTTACTATCCGTTTCACCTCAACTCCGTATTCCTGCAACCGATCCAGAATGGTCAAAGCGCCAAATGCAGTAGCCTCGATCAATGCCCGATAAACTTCTGCCCGCGTCGTTTGCAGGGTCTGGCCCATTAACAGCCCGCTCAGGCGGGCATCCACCAGTATCGTCCGGTTGCCATTGTTCCAGTCCAGTGCCAACAAGCCACTCTCGCCCGGGGCCAGCTTTGACGCCTGCTCAGTGAGTATTCTATGCTGCTCGGGGCCTCCCTCGCAAATCTCACTGACCCACCAGTTGAAGATATCCCCCACCGCCGATTGCCCGGCTTCAATCCCATAATACCCAGGCAGTACTGAGCCCTTCACCACCCCACAGACGCCGGGGATATCGGGTGGCGCGCCGTCTCCCGACACTGTGATATCACAAGTGGAAGTGCCGATGATCTTGACCAGTGTTCCTTCCCGCACACCAGCGCCCACTGCTCCATAGTGCGCATCGAACCCTCCCACCGCCACTGGTAGGCCCGCGGGTAGGCTCAGTTTCTGCGCCCATTCTTCGCTGAGGGCTCCTGCCGCTACATCCGAGGCATAAGCCTGCTCATACAGCCGCTCGCGCAGCGTCCCTATTCTCGTATCAAGCAAACTCAGAAACTCTTCATCCGGCAATCCACCCCACTCCTCTGAATACATCGCCTTATGTCCTGCTGCGCACACGCTGCGCTTGATCTTTTCAGGCTGCAGGTTCCCCGTCAGCAACGCCGGGATGTAGTCGCAAATCTCCACCCAACTGTAGGCCGCCTCAAAGACGTCCGGGGCCTCGTTTAGACAATGCCAGACCTTGGAGAAGAACCACTCCGAGGAATATGTGCCCCCGCATCGCCGCAGGTATTCAGGACGATGCTGCCGGGCAAGTCCCGTGATCTGTTCCGCCTCCGCCATTGCCGAGTGATCCTTCCACAGCCACGCCATAGCGTTAAGATTGTCGGCAAAGCGCGGGTCAAACGCTAGGGGTGCCCCTTGTTCATCTACCGGCAGCGGCGTGGACCCGGTTGTGTCAACCCCTATCCCAATAATATCGTCCGGCGAAAACTCCGCAGTGTCTCGCGCTATCTCTATCGCCTGCCGGACGCTCGCCTGCAGGCTCTCGTGATAGTCCGC
>JALGTJ010000309.1 GCA_029821415.1 Candidatus Zipacnadia bacterium | reverse complement strand
CCGTTTGAGGCGATGTATTATAGCCTCGATGCCAACAGCTACAACTGGAGTCAGACGCAGTGGGCCACCTATCTCGGCTATCTGGCCGATCCCAGTGCGCCGTTGTACGACACCTTGTGGGCGATCCGGATGACTCAGCCACTCGCTGACGGCGTAGATATGACACTGACCTACGCCCGCCAGCAGGCGTCATCTGTGAGCGGTAACAGTGAGTTCGAGGATGCCTTCAAGGATGTCCAACTGCTGGTCGCCGGTGTGGTAGTTCCCTTCTAAGCTGAAGGCAGCTACCGCCACAACAAGCCAAGAACAGGGACCTGGTTGCCCAGGTCCCTTTTTCTTTTACCCACGCGGTAGCACTATCCCCTGGCACTTTACACATACTAAGGCTTGTGCTATAATCATCTCCACTGTGTGGGCGCTTAGTTCAGAGGGAGAACGCTACCTTGACACGGTAGAGGTCGGAGGTTCAAGTCCTCCAGCGCCCACCATTTGTTGGAATGAGCACAGAGAAGCGCCCATCGTTTGATCACCAGATTACACACCACCAGGATAACGCCTCTCTCGTCCAGCAGCCCATACGGAGGCTATTATGGCAGAAATTACCATCACATTACCCGACGGCTCCACGATGCAAGTACCGAGGGGCACCACTGCTGCAGAAATTGCCGAGAAAATTGGTCCAGAGCTGGCTCGTGACGCTGTAGCCGCTCGGATCAACGGCCAAATCGTTGACCTACCCACAGCCATTGGCAAGGATGTCAAGTTAACCATCATTACAATAGACAGTGCTGAGGGATTGGAGATATACCGCCACTCAGCGGCGCATATAATGGCCGACGCGGTCGTCCAACTCTTTCCTCAAGCCAAGCCGACTATTGGACCAGCCATTGAAGATGGTTTCTACTACGACTTTGCAATGGATAGGCCGTTTACCGAAGACGACCTTGCTCGCATTGAGGCCACGATGGCCAAGATCATTGCTGCTGATCTGCCCTTTATCCGCAAAGAAGTCACCGTAGCCGAGGCCCGCACATTCTTCAAACAAATCGGCAATGAGTATAAGGTTGAGCTGATTGACGAACTGGCTGCAGGAGGCGAACAGACTATCTCGCTGTACCAGCATGGAGACTTCATTGATCTCTGTCGTGGGCCACATTTACCCTCAACCGGCAAAGTCACTGCTTTCAAACTTCTGTCAGTGGCCGGTGCCTACTGGCGTGGGGACGAATCAAACCCGATGCTCCAGCGCATCTATGGAACGGCTTATCCCGACCAGAAGATGCTTGATGAGCACCTGAAACGCATTGACGAGGCCGCGAACTGAAGCTGTTCAGCTTCTTTGAGGAAGCCGGCGCCGGGCTGGTCTACTATCATCCCCACGGCGCGATGCTGCGCCAACTGGTCACCGACTTCACCATTAAAGAGCATCTGAAGCGTGGCTATCAGCTCGTCCGCACGCCCCACCTAATTAAGAGTACAATCTGGGAGATATCGGGACACGCTCAGCAGAACTATCCTATGTACTACACTGATGTTGAGGGGCAGTCCTACGGAATCAAACCGATGAACTGCCCCGGCCA
Organism: Candidatus Zipacnadia bacterium; assembly: GCA_029821415.1. Classification (GTDB taxonomy): domain Bacteria; phylum Armatimonadota; class Zipacnadia; order Zipacnadales; family Zipacnadaceae; genus JALGTD01. The sequence goes on along the minus strand of JALGTJ010000309.1, from coordinate 1,151 downwards.
TATCCTGATATACAACTCCGAGCCCCGTTCTTATCGCGACCTGCCCATTCGCTACTTTGAGCTGGGTACGGTCTACCGCCACGAACGCAGTGGCGTGCTGCACGGCTTGCTGCGGGTGCGCGGCTTTACCCAGGATGACGCCCACATCTTTTGCACACCGGAGCAACTCACCGACGAAATCATCGGCGTCATCGAATTCGCGCAAGATATGCTGACTACGTTCGGCTTTAACGAGTACGAAATACTACTCGCCACCAAACCTGATAATGCGATGGGCAGTGATGAGATGTGGCAGCATGGCATTGACGCTCTGGCTGCGGCCCTGGACCGATGCAATATGGACTATCAGATAGCCCCCAAAGATGGCGCCTTCTATGGGCCGAAGATTGATATTGCGCTCAAGGACGCGCTGGGACGACTGTGGGATGGCCCCACCATCCAGTGCGACTTCAATATGCCCGAGCGCTTTGATATCACATACGTAGGCCCTGACGGCCAGGAGCATCGGCCGGTTATGCTCCATCGGGTCGTGCTGGCCGGTATTGAGCGCTTCCTGGGCGCGCTCATTGAAAACTGCGCCGGCAATTTCCCGCTCTGGCTGGCGCCGGTGCAGGTGCGCATCCTGCCTATTACCGACCGCAATATTGCCTATGCTGACGAGATTGCCAAACAGTTGCGCGAAGCAGACCTGCGCGTGGAAGTTGACCGCGAGTCAGCTACGTTGCAAGCAAAGATCCGCGATGCGGAGCTGATGAAGATACCGTATATGCTGGTGGTTGGCGATCGCGAGCAGGAATCGGGACAGGTGGCGGTGCGCACCACAACCGTTTGAGCAGTTCCTCCAAACGATCCGCACCGAGGCTGAAGTCCCCTCTACCAAATAAGAGAGGCGAGCTTACCAGCACTCACCGAAAGAGCTCAGCGCTGACGTTCGACGCAGAGGGCAGAAGATGCAGAACAGCGATATCCCGCAGACGAAGATAATCCTCATTCGTCATGGGCAAACGGCCTGGAATAAAGAGGAAATCTTCCGGGGGCGTGCGGATGTGCCCCTTGATGAGGTCGGCCTTCGCCAGGCGCAGGCCCTCGCCGAGGTGCTGCGTGCAGAGCCAATCTCGGGGGTATTCACCAGCCCGCTCAGCCGCGCCGTG
>JALGTJ010000026.1 GCA_029821415.1 Candidatus Zipacnadia bacterium | reverse complement strand
GAGAGTGATTTAGCCGGGATCATCAGGTAACTGTCGGTAAGGCGTACCCCGACAAGCTCCTCAACATTCCCCAGCAGCTTAAAAAGCTTAGCTTGCTCGGTTATCGGCCAGTCTTCCAACGAGCCAGGATTCATCTGAGAGGTCCGGCCAAGGGCGTACTTGGCTTTCAAGTGTTTGGACAGATGCTCTAAGGCCGCACGCAGGGCCATTTCCTTGATAATGTCCAGACAATAGTCAATTATCATATCACTGCTGATCGGCTCAATCTGCTCAAGCTCTTTACCACATGTAGCCACGTAAGGGAAGACGCGCTCGACTGAATCCAGGTTTATGCGCAGAATGCGACTGACGAACACAACTTCCCCAATGGTCACTGTGGTTTCGGTCTTATCACCAAGGTACAGTACATCATAGACTGCCTTGGGACGCGCTATTTGTCGGGCAGCCTCAGCCAGTTCACCCACCTGTGTGGTAATCTTATCATCCACCCCGGTCAGATGGGCCTGGTGTAGTACGTCGTCAGTGTCAATCTCAAAGGGGATTTTGTCGAGAATTGTCATGGAAAGAACCCAGCTTCTTGCTCTGTGCGTTACCCATTAAGCGCCCTGCTCTCGCAGGTGCAGCAGCGCGTCCAGGACCTGTAGCCTCGCTTTGTCACAGGCATTAGAGTCTCCCTGCCCGGTAGCAGCAATGACTTTGTCGGGGAGCGTGGTAAGCAGCCTTTCTGCCTCAGTAACCGCCTCATCAGTGTTACCGGCAGCTTTCAGTCGGTTCACTTCGTCGCGGAGCATACGTAGGTATTCGTAATCTTGAATGCCTTCGATTATCGCTAGCCAGTGTTTGCCGTCAGTAACCGAGTGGGAATCAATATATACTGGCGAATAGATTGTCCGGCTGGCTCCCAGTTGATTCCAGGAGTTACCTATTCCACCCCCATCGCCATAGGCCCAGAAAGCAGTGCCCGTCGCCTGGGCTTTCCAGCACTTCCACTGTTGAACTCGGTAGTAGGCGAGGGCATCCAGGACAGAAGGGCCGCCTGAACAGTCATAGAACCACAATTGGTGTCCGGCTCGCCGCAAGTTCTCATAGAAGTTGGCCACAGGTGCGCCTCCGGCCCAGTAACGGCCAAGATTGGGGCAGAGAATATCGCAAATTTGGAACATCTCCTGCACTTCAGCATTCTGCGGTGCCGCATGGATCGGATCTTCGAATATCAGTAGCTCAGGGGCACCCGCTTTGATCGCTTTTGCCCAAGCCAGAATGCGCCGGTCTTGTTCTGCAGTGTATGGTTCATCCACCAGGAGGATACCGATTCGATGGGGATCAATACCAATTTCCCGAGCATGGTCAGCCCAGGCTCGCATTGCTGCACTAACTCGCTGGTTGAATTGTGTGGTACCGACGGTTGCGCCTGCGAAGGGTTTACTGACAGTCCTGCCCACATGGGCAAAGACCATATAGTATCGAGCATCAGGCCACATAGCCACCCAATCGTCGAAAGCGGCCATGTCTAAGGGTTTGACCAAATTACCAGCAGCATCAAAATCACTGGCTTGAGGATGGGGGAATACTTGCGGGTATGCCCAGGGGACGTTGTAATGATACGATTGCATATGCGCCAGAGCCGCGGGCAGGTTACGTTCGTTTAAGTCGTGGTGACCACCGCTGTCGGTGTCGTCCCACATCCCCAAGGCAAGAGTTGGCTCGTCGGGAAACCGGAACGGTTCGATAATGAGCCTCAGCCGGCTCTTTAGGTTCTGCTCAGTGCCAGGGATTTCGACTAGTACCGCTCCGAAATAGCGGCCAGGGCCAGGGGAATCCTGCGGATGGAAGCTCATCCAGAGCTGCTGAGAAATTCCCGGAAGCAGCCTGAGCCGCCACCCGTTGTTGCTGCGGGGTAGCACTGGTAGTGCATCGGCGTCCCAGATACCGGACTGCATAGCGACGTATTCAGCTTTGTGCACCGTTATATACTCTGGCGCTTCCCCTCCTGGTAGCCCCACGAACTTGACATTAGCACTTACGGGCTCGTCGGTGAAGTTGGCGATGTTGAGTGTCTCAGCGCGCGTCTCATTGCACATCATCCGGACTGTTAGCGTCGGAGCTCTTCGCGGCACTTCCGCGGGTAGCTCCCACGGCCCCAGACGCTTCCAGCGATTGTTGTGCCAGACCAACATGGGCGGATAGCCTTCGGCTCGGCATAGTTGAGCGACCACCTCTCCCAGCCGCGCGTGGTTGTGGCTAAGCGGATATATTGCTCGATAGTCAGCAGGAGGATCGGCGGGCAGGGCTTCATTGGCCTCTTGAATGACTGCGATCTTCTCATCAAGCCGTTGGCGCATGTGAGCTTGCACCGCCGCCTTTGCTACCATTTGACGAATGTGAGCAGTATCCGCTGCGATCCGGCTGCGCATGCCCAGAGCCGTTCGGTGCTGGGCGACAAAGGCGTTCAGGTCAGCGACGATAGGGCCGGCCAATGGCAACCCCAACACCTCTTCACGACCGCGATAAACCTCAATCTCGTCACAAAAGAGGTAGTGGCCGGCTACGACAATGCCCAAACGAATAAAACGTCCATGGGTGTGTACCTGGTCAGTCTGAAATCGGTGCTCCTCATATTTCCTGGGCGTTGGAACGCCAAACTTAGTCGCCAATGAGCAAAGCTCTCCGACATAGTGAAAGTTGGCCCCATCATCACTGACCAATACCAGAATCGCCGTAGGCCAACACACGCCCGCGCTGCCTGCTGCAGTGCTAAAGGACAGACCAGCAATAGGTACAATCCCGCCCATATCAATGGTAATGGTGATGAGGCTTGGTCCTGCCCAGCCGACACAGCCCTGCTGGACCCAAAGGCTGCGGCCGGGTTGGCTCGCGTATTGCCCATCTGTCAACTGCTCGCTATCAGCAGGGTCAGTGCAATCTGCGTAGGTGGGTTTCGGATCGAGCGTGTAGGACTTGTGGAGAGCCACATTGGGGCCGGGTGGGGAAAATGCCTCCGGCCCGCGAGCAGCGCTAGGCAGGGCAATTGCTGCTGACAATAGCGCAATTGCACAAGCTGCTGTGAGCCAGGGGCAAGTTAGCCAGCTTCGCGGCCTTATTGGGATGTCTCCTTGGCGCAGACTAATTGGCAGGGATCAGCAGTCCATGTTCATTGTGCGGGGATCTGTTACGAATGGTCGGGGCGGCCGGATTTGAACCGGCGACCTCTCGGCCCCGAACCGAGCGCTCTGACCAAACTGAGCCACGCCCCGACTCGACGCCCCCCAGTATAGCCACCTGGCGCGGTTGCGTCAAGTGTCAGCCGCGAGGAGCCTGGTACGTGGGTGTTGGTAAGTGATAGAGATGGCTACGACTTCTTTGACTTTTGGGCTGGTATCGTGTAGACTTTTGGGTGTATTGTTAGACCTGTTTCGTGCCAAGTACATCAGTAAAGGATGGGTACGTTGATTTCCGCCAATGACCTAAGACCGGGTCGTACCATTGATCTGAACGGACGAGTGCTGCAAGTTCTTTCTGCGGAAAATTTTCAGCCGGTGGGACGGGGCGGCGGGCTGGTGCGTACCAAGCTGAAGGACGTTGCCGGTGGCGGCGTATTTGAGAAGACCTTTCGTAGTGACGAGAAGATTGAGACAGCTCACGTCCAGCGACGTGAGCATCAGTACTTGTACAACGATGGTGAGTACTATTACTTTATGGATAATGAATCCTACGAACAGGTGCAACTGGCCAAGGGCGACTTAGGCGGACAAGACGTATGGCTTAAGGAAGGGGAAACCGTCACGCTGGTCAGCTATGAGGGCCAGCTTATTGGAGTGGAGGTGGCTAATACGGTTGACCGCCGCGTTGTCAAGACCGACCCTGGTGTCAAAGGCGATACCGCCACCGGGGGCGAGAAGCCGGCTGTAATTGAAGGTGGCGCTACGGTAACGGTACCGCTATTCGTCAATGTTGGCGACGTGGTGCGCGTCGACACCCGCAGCGGCGATTACGTGGAGAGGGTAAGTAGCTGAAGGAAGTCCTCCCAGGCTTGTAGTTACCCTGGTCAGGAAGTTTATCCGATGGGGCACCTGGGCAGCTTGCAGAAGGGAAATACCCGATGTTTGTGAACCATTGTCACGTGTGGCCCGAAGGCTCGCTAGATAGCAATGATCCTCAGAGGGGCACAGTTGCTGCTCTACTGGACATAATGGGCGAACTGGATATTGAAAGGGCAGTCGTCTTTGCTCCTTTCGCCGACCAGTTCAACGACCCGCAGCACGCAAATCAATGGCTGTGGGAGCAGGTGCAAGCCCATGAATGCCTGGAAGGCTTTATGACACTAAACCCGACAGATTCGCGATCCCTGGCTATTGCTGAGGAATTTGCGGAGAAGGGGCTGCGGGGGATTAAGACGCATCCCCCCATCTATCATGCTCGCATAGACGACGAGGCTGCTTATCCGTTTTATGAACTGGCTGCAGCTCTGCAACTGCCTATTCTCTTCCACACTGGCGTGCACGGCTGGCGGCTGGAGCACTATAGGCCGATATTGATTGAGCGCGTCGCCCAACAGTTCCCGGACCTACGTATTATTGTGGAGCATATGGGGGGGTGGGAGTTTTTTGGTGAGGCCCTGGCGGTTGTCCGTAATAACTCCAACTGCTACGCGGGAATAACTTCCACTCTCGACGAAGACTGGGCCTGGTACATTCCAACCGAACTGTTGCATCACATGATATCACTTGTCGGCTCAGAACGAGTCATCTTCGGTACTGATTACCCGTTTCGCCAACGGGACGATATCCGCACTGACATAGAGGCGGTGCACAGGATCTGCAACAGTCCCGAAGAAGCTGACAACATTCTCGGGGCCAACCTTGCGGCCTTGATTGGTTGTGACTAACTACTATGGATCGGGAGCGGATAAGACAGCTAATAGAGATCCTCAAAGAGTCGTCGGCCGCTGAGATCACCTGGCAGAACGGCGACAGCTTCGTTCGTGTCCGGCGCGGAAGTGGTGAGGGGCAGATGGAGGCCGAAGGTGCTGCTGGCCGAGTAGTGACGGCGGATAGTTTCCAGACCGAACTGTCTGCTGATGAGGTTGAAGCGGTGCCGGTGAAGGCCAGGCTGGTTGGCGTCTTCCACCTCAACCGGCAGGGCGATGAACAACCGGCTGTTGAGTGTGGTGCCGAGGTCACCGAAGGTCAGGTTATTGGAGCGGTTGAGGCTCTTAGTAAGTGGACGGATGTGGTAAGCCCCGTGCGGGGACGCGTCGTTGAGATCGTTGCTGAGGATAACTCGCCAGTGCAGTACGGAGATGTGTTGGTACGCATCGAGCCGGTGGAGGAGGATCAAGCAGATGAATAGGAATCGTTATCGGCAGGGTGTATGTAGCAAAGGATTTGCACTGCTCGAGCTGCTCATCGTTATCGTGGTAATTGTGGGCTTGACTGCCCTCTATTTCGGAATGCGGGGGAAAGAGAAGAAGCCAGAACCGAGATTCCAAGGCGAGGCACAAACAACGCTGGGCAAGGCTCTGCAGAAGGGTGAGAGTGTGGAATGCCAAAACAACTTGAGGCAACTGCGCTTGATGATCCAGATGGAAGCTATGGAAGGCAGCAACCCGGCCCAGTTGGATCCGAAATGGGGCATACCGCTGCGTTGTCCAGTCAGTGGCTATCCATACAAATATGATCCGCAAACCGGGCAAGTGTGGTGTCCAACCCCCGGTCACGAACGTTATTAGTCGTACTGGCGATGGCCGGAGTGAGGTGTACTCTACAGAGGAGAGAATATGTTCGGGAAGGTTCTGGTAGCAAATCGCGGTGAGATTGCCTGTCGGATACTTCAGGCCTGTCGCGAGCTGAAGATAAGGACAGTGGCTATCTATTCTGAGGTAGATGCTGATGCACTGCATGTGCAGATGGCTGATGAGGCTGTCTGCGTAGGACCAGCGACTAACGCTGACAGCTACTTGAATAGTGCTAACATCATCAGCGCTGCGGTTATTACTGGCGCTGATGCCATTCATCCTGGGTACGGTAATCTATCAGAGGACCCCAACTTTGCGGAGGCGTGCCAGGCTACCGGTATCGTCTTCATTGGTCCGCCGGCCGAGGTAATAGATAGTATGGGTGATAAGGCGCGGGCGCGCCACATCGTGCGGGACGCTGGTGTGCCCGTCGTACCGGGCAGTGCTAATGGTGTTCGTGATCTACGCGAGGCCCGTGAGATTTCCGACGATCTGGGCTATCCGGTGATGGTCAAAGCTGCTCGGGGCGGCGGAGGGCGAGGCCTGCGAATAATCCATAATCCTGAACAGTTGAGCGCTGCGCTTGAGCAAGCTGGCAGTGAGGCACGCAACGCCTTTGGCAACGGTGAACTCTACATTGAACGGTATATGGAGAACGCCCGGCACCTGGAAGTGCAGATATTGGCCGATGACCACGGCAATGTTGTCCACCTGGGCGAGCGTGACTGCTCGATACAACACCGCCACCAGAAGCTCTTGGAAGAATCACCGTGCGTGGCTGTTTCACGAAGCACCCGGCGCAAGCTAGGCGAGGCAGCAATACGAGTGGCTGAGGCAGTGGGCTATCGCAGCGCGGGCACAGTGGAATTCTTGCTGGACTCTAAGGGGCGCTTCTACTTCATTGAAATGAATACTCGCATCCAAGTTGAACACCCGGTCACCGAGATGCTCACTGGGGTGGACATCGTCAAAGAGCAGCTCCGTATCGCCGCCGGCGAGCGGCTCGGTTGCGAACAGGGCCAAATCTGGTTCAATGGGCACGCTATTGAGTGCCGAATTATGGCTGCCGACGGCGACCGCGATTTTGCCCCCTCGCCTGGACGCATCCAGCAGTGGAACTTTCCCAGTGGCCCGGGGGTACGAATAGACTCCGGTGTAACCAGCGGCAGCGAGGTCTCATCCTACTACGATCCTATGATTGCTAAGGTCGTGTGTTGGGGGCAGGACCGCTCTGATGCCATCTCTCGCATGGAAGCCACGCTCAGTGCAGCCCAGGTCACCGGCATTAGAACTACCATCCCCTATCACCTGCGTATTCTGGGGAATGCCTATTTCCGGCGCGGGGAAGTGGATATTAGCTTTGTTGAACAGCGTATGGATTAGATGAAGGAGGCCAGCTACTATGAAAGACTCAGAACAGTCCAGTGAGTCACCAGCGTGGGTTGACACCCTTATCACCAGCATCGCTACGCTCATTGGCGCAGTATTTGGGCTGGGTATTGGGATTGTTTTTGTTGTCAGTGGAGCGGCCGCCGGCTTATTCGTGCTACTGCTCACAGTATTGGGGGCGGTCGTTGGCAGATACTACATCGCGGGCAACATCGCCTGGCCCTGGTGTAACCGAGACTGACGAAGGCCGGCCGCTGGTAAGTGAGAGGTGTGGTATGCCCGACCTTCCCAGAACGTCGCGAGTAGGTCAAATCGGCGCCCGGCGACGGGCGCGAGAGCTCTGCTTGGCATTAGTCTTTGCCGGTGATGTTGGCAGGCAGGACCCCGGGCAGCTGCTAAAGCAGACCCGATCCATCATGGACATGCTAATTGAGCAATGGAACCTCGACCGGGATGAGGTGGCAAAGCTCAGCCCAGAAATTGAAGCTTATAGCCGCCGCTTAGCCGAGCTATATTTTGCCCACTCGGTGTCAATAGATGAACTAATCAGCCGCTATTCAGAGGGTTGGACACTGGTGCGGATGCCGGCAGTGGATCGCAACATTCTGCGCGTGGCCCTGGCTGAGATGCTTTATGTACCAGATGTGCCGACGAGCGTTACTGTTGACGAGGCTGTCGAACTGGCTAAGGAATACGGTACCGAAGAGTCCGGTAAGTTTATTAATGGTATTCTGGGCGCAGTGGCCCGGGAGCAGGTTGAGGAAGACCAATAGTTGCCTGGTGGGCGCAAGCGAGATAGTCCATCCGGCATAGAATGGGTGGGAATGGTCTGAGGATGCATCCTTCTGATATGCAAGCAGCTATTCTTAGTGTCTCCGAGGTAACCGCGTACCTCAAGCAGTTGCTGGATCGTGACGAAGTGCTCCAGCAAGTAGTGGTGCGTGGGGAGATATCCAACTTCACCAGTCACCGCTCCGGCCATCTATATTTCTCACTGAAGGATGAGAATAGCCAGCTTAGTTGTATCTGCTTTCGCCGTGACGCCCAGAGCCTGGACTTTGTCCCTGAAGAGGGCATGCAGGTGGTTGCGCATGGCAACATCACGGTCTATGAGCGAGCTGGACGCTACCAGCTAATTGTGCGATTTATGCGCCGCGCGCGATCGGGCTATGCACCTCGCCGACCGGTGCTGCCATCCAGGATATGATTCGCATAATCACCCGGCGCTATCCGCGAGTCAAGATTGTGCAGTTTCCCACGGTAGTCCAGGGCGAGGCAGCCACTTCCAGCATCGTGCAGTCGCTTCAGGCAGCCGGCTGTTATCCGGGGCTGGATGTGATTATAGTCGGACGCGGCGGCGGGTCACTGGAGGATCTGTGGGCGTTCAACGAAGAAGCTGTGGCCCGGGCTATTTTTGCCTGTCCGATTCCGGTGATCAGCGCTGTCGGTCACGAGACAGATTTTACCATCTCTGACTATGTTGCTGACGCCCGCGCCGCCACCCCCTCGGAGGCTGCGGAGATGGTCGTGCCTGACCAGCGAGAACTTCTTGCTAATCTGGTGGTTGCGGGCCAGCGGCTGCGAGGGGGGCTGCTGAGGCGGCTGCAACGAGCCAGCGATCAGCTCGCGGCCGTGGCTGACCGCCCCATTCTCCGTCGGCCTCAGATATTGCTGGAGCCCTGGCAGCAGCGGTTTGATGAGGCGACTGTCCTACTGAGCAGGAATCTCGATGCCGTCATTTCTGAGCGGCACCGCCGTCTGGAGAAGGCAGGCACAGCTCTGATGGCGCTGAGCCCGACAGCGGTGTTGGAGCGCGGCTACGCTATTTGCCGTCGTTTGCGCGACGAAGCTGTGGTCTCCTCGGTAACGGCAGTCCAGAGAGGGGAACCGGTGCGGGTGACGGTAGCGGACGGCAATATATTCGCGGATGTTACTAAGGTCAGCGCTGGCTAAGACCAGTTAGGATATGATTATGGACGAATCCTGGGAAGACCTGAAATTCGAGGAAGCTTTGGCTCAGCTCGAAGAGATTGTCACAGAGCTGGAACAAGGCGAGCTGTCCCTGGAGGAAGCGGTGGAGAAGTTTCAAAGAGGCATGCTTCTGAAGCAACTATGTGAGCGTCGGCTGAATGAGGCCGAGGCTAAGCTCGAAGAATACGCCCCTTGTGAGGAGTCCGAAGCAGAGGCAGAATCGCTGTTTGAGTAGCTGAACTATGAGTAATCTTCTGGAGAGCATAGAATCGCCGCACGATCTGAAATCGCTGTCACTGGCTCAGTTGTACGCGTTGGCTGGCGAGATCCGGGCGCGGATCATCGAGACTACCGCGCGGACCGGCGGGCATCTGGCTCCGAGCCTGGGAGCGGTGGAGCTGACCATCGCCCTGCATCGGGAGCTTAATTCGCCCACTGATAAGATAATCTGGGATGTGGGGCATCAGTGTTATGCTCATAAACTGCTGACCGGCCGCCAGAGAGAGTTTGCTAATTTGCGTCAGTACGGGGGGCTTTCCGGCTTTACCAGCCGTCAGGAGAGCCCGCATGATCCCTTCGGAGCTGGTCACGGCAGTACGTCGATCGCTGCAGCACTGGGCTTTGCTACCGCTCGCGACCTGCGGGGTGGAGACGAGACCATTGTCGCAGTTATTGGCGACGGTGCTCTTACCGGTGGTCTGGCTCTGGAGGCGCTCAATCAGGCCGGTGAGCAGCAGCGCGATCTGCTGGTTGTGCTGAATGACAATGGCATGAGCATCAGCCGCAATGTCGGGGCGATGTCCGGGTACCTGTCCACGCTACGGGCAACGCTGCACCCGGCCAGCCAGCGTGCCCGCGAGGATGCTCTACGGCTGTTGCGGCGTATCCCGATGGGCGAAGACATGATGCATGCTTTGGACCGAGTCAAGCTGGGGATCAAGCAACTGGTTGTGCCGGGGATGCTCTTTGAGCAGCTTGGCTTCACTTACCTGGGTCCCATTGATGGCCATAATATAGCTCATATGAGTAGTCTGCTCAGGCATGCTATGCGCATTAAGGGCCCCGTCCTGATCCATGTGCTGACGCAAAAGGGTCGGGGCTATAAGCCAGCGGAAGACAATCCGCGGCGCTTCCACGGTACCGGTCCGTTCCTACCGAAGAACGGTGAGGCTGTTTCCTCGCGTCGGCAGCCCACTTTCAGTGAAGTGTTAGGCCAGACGGTTTCTGAGCTGGCTGAAGAGGATGAGCGAATTGTGGCTATCTCCGCGGCAATGCTGGATGGGACTGGCCTGGACCAGTTCAAGAAGCTTTTTCCTGGCCGTTGCTTTGATGTGGGGATGGCGGAAGAACACGCCGTCACCTATGCGGCGGGACTTGCTGCCGCGGGCATGAGGCCGATTGTGGCCATATATTCTACCTTCTTGCAGCGTAGCTATGACCAGATTATTCACGATGTGGCTCTGCAGAATCTTCCCGTGATCTTTGCTGTGGACCGGGCCGGCATAGTGGGCGATGACGGACCGACTCACCATGGGCTTTTCGATTTAAGCTATCTGCGCATTATCCCCAATATGACCGTGATGGCTCCATCGGACAAAGCGGAACTGCGCCGTATGCTGGCAACAGCTCTGACCCTGGATAGTCCAGTGGCGGTACGCTATCCCCGTGGCTGCGGGCCTGCTATTGATTGGCAGGTGCCTCTGGAGCCGTTGCCGGTGGGGAAGGGCAAAGTGCGTCGGAACGGGAATGATATAGCAATAGTTGCCGTAGGCAATTGTGTGGCAGCGGCTCTGGAGGCAGCGGAGGCCCTTGGCAAGCAGGGCATTCAGGCCACTGTGGTAGATGCTCGTTTTGTTAAGCCGTTGGACGAAGATTTGCTCATCAGCCTGGCCCGGGAAATTGGGGTAATTGTTACAGTAGAAGACAATGTTAGAGCAGGGGGATTCGGCTCCGGGGTAGCCGAACTGCTCAGTGACTGCGGCCGGGACGACGTGAAACTGGTCCGCCTGGGGATACCCGACGAGTTTGTAACGTTTGGAGATGTCGAGCGGCTGCATGCCGATGTAGGCATAGATGCAGAAGCGATCGTACAGGCAGTGAGCAAGCTATGCCACGGCGCGGACATTGCTTATGTCGGGAAATAGAGTGGAGCCTACTACAACTGAATCTGACAGTAGGGGTGCCAGAGACATGAAAGTGCAAGTGAATATTGCCGTAGTAATCTTGGTTGTGACACTGGTTGCTAGCGTCAGTTATGCCCAACAAGCAGGCCCCGACGACTTCCAGCGAGGCTTGAAGTTGTATGAAGCCGGCGACCTTCAGGGCGCGGAGGCGGCCTTTCAGGCGGCTTTGGGCCTGGCGCCTGGCGATCCGGTGGTTTTGGCCTGGTGTGGCACCGTCTCGCTGCAATTGGGTAAGCCCGAGCAGGCTATTCAATACCTGGAGCAGGCGGCTGACCGCAGCGAAGAATCGCACGTGATATACAACAACCTGGGTAATGCTTATGCCGAGGTTGGCAAGTTTGAACAGGCCGAGCAAAGCTACCGCCGGGCCCTGGAAATCACTCCCAACTACTTTGATGCTCACTACAATCTGGCAAACCTGATGGCTCGTCAAGGCAAGCTGATGGTGGCCTTCAATGAGTATAATCGTGCCCTTGCGATAAATCCGAATGATCCGGATGCACACATCAACTTCGGCTACACTCTGCAGCGAGCTGGGGAGACGGCCAAAGCGATTCGTGAGTATGAAGCGGCCCGCAAGTTGCAGCCACAGAACGCAGCCGTTCTGAACACGCTTGGCTCCTTGTATCTGCAATCGGGCAATAATCAGGCGGCCGCGGAGGTCTACCAGGCGGCCCTCGCTGTGGATGCAAATCTCGCGAATGCTCACCTGGGTCTGGGCACGGCGCTGTACAATCTACAACGGTACGCGGAGGCGGTCAGTCATCTGCAGCAGGCGGCCGAGGCTGCTCCTGATGATATTGTCGCGCAGTATAATCTGGGCCTGGCCCTCGCTGCTCAGCAGCAGTACGAGCAGGCCGAAGCGGCCTACAAACGGGCGCTAGCCATCGAAGCTGGCAATGTCAACTGTCTGATCAATCTGGGTTGGGTTCAGTTCCAGCAGGGTAAGTACGAGGAGGCCAGCACGACATTCCGGGATGCTGTCAAGCGTCAGCCCCAGCGGGAGATCGCCCACCTGAATCTGGCCTGGTCGCTGGCCAAGGCGGGGAAAGACGCCGAGGCGCTGGCACAATGGCAGGCGGCAGCGAAAAGGTTTCCCAATAGCCCTGCAGCACATCTGGGGCTGGCCAATGCCTACTACGATGGGGGAAAGAAGTCTCAAGCCCTGGCTGAGTACCTCAAGGTGTTGAAATTGGATCCCGGCAACGCTGAAGCGCACAACAATATCGGTCTGATATTCCTGGACCGTCAGGATGTAACTGAAGCGATTGTGCATTTCAAAGCGGCTCTGAAAAGTGATCCTCAATATGTTTATGCTATTAACAATCTGGGGGCTGCATACCAGCGCCAGGGCAAGGTAGACGAGGCTCGTCAGCAGTATCAGCGAGCGCTACAGATCGATCCTAACTATCAGCCAGCTCAGGACAATCTGAATCGGCTTCAGTCCCAAGAGCAGTCGGAGCCTGGTTAATGAGCCGTATCCAGAAGCTTACAACTATTAAGACAGTGGGTCTGGTCAGCGGTCACCCGCGTCCGGGAGTTCGGGAGTTTGCTGAGTCACTGATTACCAAGCTGCGCAATGCCGAAGTTGAGGTCTTGCTCGACCCGAATACCGCCCAGAGCTGCCTGGGTCAGTACGAGCAACTTTCCTGTGAAGAGTTGGTCACCCAGACCGATATGGTAATTGTAATGGGAGGTGACGGGTTGCTGTTAAAAGTCGCCCGCCTGGCCGGGCCCGCGCAAGTCCCAGTGCTGGGGGTTGATTTTGGCAGTTTTGGGTTTCTGGCGGCTGTCCAGCCGGCGGTCGTGCTCGACCGCGTAGACCAACTGCTGGCCGGCGAGTATCATATCCAGGAGCGGCTGATGTTGGCTGTGGAGATACAGCGAGATGCCGAGGTTACCAGCCGGTTCCTTGGGCTTAACGATGTTGTCATCTCGCGGATATATCCACACCGCATGGTGCGGCTGGATACGCATGTCAATGGCGAGCAGGTGGCAGCATACCCCGCTGATGGTTTGATAGTGGCCACTCCCACCGGTTCCACCGCCTACAGCCTGTCGGCAGGTGGACCGTTGGTGGACCCGAATCTGGATTGCTTTATTCTCAATCCTATCTGTCCTCATAGTCTCTATTTGCGGTCCCTCATTGTAGATGACAATTCGGTGATCACTGTCAAAGTCGAGCGACGGTATGGCGAGTCGGTAACTGTGCAGTTGAGCGTGGATGGGCAGGAGGATGTACAGGCTACCTCCGAAGACCTGATAGTGATACAAAAGGCGCCCTGTCGGGCTCAACTCGTACGTTTTGACCGAGACTCTTTCTTCGAGAGACTCCATACGAAGCTACGCTGGGGGCTGGAGCGGTAGCCAGCAAACGCGGCGCAGTTAGGTGAGTCAATTTCGCACTCATTGACAATTTGGTGATTAGTTTCAGCGACGGTTTGACTGTTTTGACCGGAGAAACAGGTGCGGGCAAGTCAATTATTATTGATGCACTCAATGCTGTGTTGGGTGAGCGGATGGCCCCGGAGGTTATTCGGGCGGGCAGCGATGAGGCGACGATTGAGGCTCTCTTTGATATTGCTGATAGTCCCCAAGCACTTGCGGTGCTGAGCCAAGCTGACCTGGACGAGGATGACGATGTCATCATTCTGCGACGGCAGATCAGGGCTGATCGCAGCCGCTACTGGATCAACGGCCATCCTGTCACGCTGAAGCTGCTAAAGCAAGTCGGTCAGCAACTGGTGGAT
>JALGTJ010000025.1 GCA_029821415.1 Candidatus Zipacnadia bacterium | reverse complement strand
TTGGGTCCGGTAGACTTCGGGGTAGCTATGCCCAGCATTATTGAATCTGCTGATGGCGATCTTGTGGCAGTATGGTATGCTGGGTCAATCAATCCGCAGAGCTACGATCCCCATAACGCTGACTCCTCGGTTTACTACGCACGCCTGGAGAAGGGAGCAGCACACTGGACGGCACCGGAGGTACTGGACCAGAGCCCGGAGTTGGTACATGCCTCCACTGCAGCGATGCGGGATAATGCTGGGCGGATTTGGGCGCTATATAAGTTCCGGACGCTGGAAGGAACCTGGAATGACAGTGGCTCAGGCCTGGCTGCGCGACGTAGCAGCGATGGTGGCCGCACGTGGACGCCGGAGCAGATAATTGACCTTCAGCCGCAGGGGCGAGTGGCTACCAATGGATTGGCTTTGCCCAATGGGGATCTGCTGCTGCCCGTCACCATGGAGATGACTGACCGGTATTTCGGGGAATGTAGTGTCTTTATCAGTGAGGATGGTGGCGAGACCTGGAGCCGGTACGGGGAAATCAAGGCGGATGATGGTACCCTGCTGCGGGAGCCCAGTATCTTCATCCGGGGTGATGGCGTCATTCAGATGTATATGCGAAGCTGTGGACCAGGCCGGGAGTGGTCGTATTTCCCTCCCGATAAGCCGGGGCGAATGTGGGAGAGCCACTCAAATGATAATGGCCGAACGTGGAGCAAAGCTCGGCGCACCACTCTTCCTAACAACGAGTCCACCGTAGATGCACTGGAACTGCCTTCGGGCACCCAGATAGTCTGCTACAACAATACCACGAACCCCGACTGGCAGGCCCGCTGGCCGCTGAATTTAGCCTACTCGACCGACCAGGGAGAGACGTGGGAAGATTTTGCGGTAGTTCATCCTGGGCCGGGGTATATCTGCCATCCCAGCATTATCCTGGGCAGCGACGAACGGCTGCACGTTGTGCACACGTGCAACTACCCCACGGTGCGCTATGCTTGCTATGAGTTGGAGGAATAGCCCGAGGAAGATCTACTGGCCGTTTCAAATAGTGATTGCACCTGCACTGACCTCTGAGTAAAAATGGGCAACTACAGCAGCAGTCTTCCGTAGGCGGTCAACAATGCGATACCCAAGTGTAGTAAGACCTATAACTGGCTGGTTACTCTGGGGCATTCTGATGATGAGCTGGGCCAGTGCCGCTGCAGCAGAGAACAAGCCTGCTGAAGCAGTACGGATCAGCCACCGCAGCTTTGCGGACTTCGCACAGGGCACACTCGGCAATTCCGGGGCGAACCTGTATGTACCGGCGCTAATCTACTGGGGACAAGCGGACGGGTATCACTCTTGGCTGCCCCCGCGGTGGGAGGAGCGTTCTTTGATGTCACTGTGGGAATTTCTGGCCTCCGACCGTCACCAGCATATCGTCACCCGGTTGCCGGCTCAAGGAGGAGGGCAGGCGGAAATCGCTGACCTAAATGTTGATGGGTACCCGGATATTGTCTTCTGCAACTTCATTCATAATTTCCGCGCCGACCAGCCGGTTTATATCTACTGGGGCAGCCCTGAAGAATACTCTCCTGAGAACCGCACCGAACTGCCGGCCTACTTGGCCAGTGGGATAGCAAGTGGAGATCTTAATGGCGACGGGTTTCCGGAGCTGGTAGTAGCCAATTACGGTGACGAGCTAGGGGAGCGGTACGGCCTGCGCTATCACCTGGAGTCGTATATCTACTGGGGGAGCGCAGAGCGCTATAGCACAGCACGCCGCACGGCGCTGCCCACTATTAGTGCGCGAGATGTGGCCATCGGTGACTTCAATGGGGATCGGTCTCCTGACCTTGCTTTCATAAACTGCAATAGCAAAGAACGCAGTGCTTATGTGTATTGGGGAGAGGCGGGTCAATACTCTGCTGAGAATCGTCAGGTTTTTGGCGCGGACCAGGTGCCCGCGCCCACAACCTCCAGCATAAATGGTCGTTTGACCCTGGTGGCAGCCAGGCTCAACAGTGACTCCTACGATGATCTGATTATGGCTGGAGGGACCCAGGTCCTTATCTACAGGGGTTCAGCGGGTGGACTGGTAGCCGACCAGAGCATTTCTCTGGCCACTGGCGGGGTGACGGATCTGAAAGCTGCCGATTGCAATGCGGATGGGCTTTGCGACCTGGTAATAGCCAATTCAGGCTCACCGACATCCATGATACTTTGGGGCACAGAAGATGGATTTGAGGCGAATAACTGCACTGAGTTGCCCACCCTGGACGCGCAGAGCGTGAGTGTCGCCGACTTGAATGGTGATCGGCGCCCCGATTTGCTTTTTGGCAACTCCGCCGATGCCGAGCGTTACGATGTGCCGTGTTATATCTACTGGAATGGACCACAAGGTTTCTCTGCTTACCGTCGCACCGATCTGTTAGGGGCCCGGGTAGCAGGGACCGCTGTTGACGACCTGAATGGTGACGGACGCCCGGATATTCTCATAGTCAATCACGTCAGCGGGCCGAGTGGCCCGCGTCCCGCGCTGGTCTTTTGGGGTAATGCTGACTACCGTTATTCCCCGGCGGCCATGGGGGTTATCGAGAACGGCGGGAACATGATGTATAGTGCCGCTGACCTTGATGACGATGGCTGGCCGGATGTTGTGTTCTTAGGTAACCGGGGTGCCTATATCTGCTGGGGAGGGCAGGACGGCTATACATTGGAGCGTCGGACCCACTTGGATATCCCAGGCGCTATCAGCAGCCGGGTGGCTGATCTTAACGCGGACGGTTACCTTGATATCCTATTCACCGTGAGCGGGAATGTCCCCGGGGGATCTAAGGCCGTCATTGTTTGGGGTGACGAATATCGCTTCGCTCAGCTCCGCACTGACGAGATTCATTTCTTGGGTCCAGGCACTGAGGCCTCCGCCATTGCTGACCTAAATCGCGATGGCTACCTGGATCTGGTTTTCCCCTGCACTGGCAGCGCCCAATCCGAAATCAAATGGGGCAGCCCCGACGGCTACTCGGAGGAGAATAGGACGCTTCTGGCGGCTTACGGCTCTCCTGTCGCTCAAGTAGCAGATTTGGACGCTGATGGCTGGTTGGACCTGATCTTTGCTGGGGGGCTTGATACGGCCACACAAAGTCACACGACCAAGACCATGATTTACTGGGGAGCGCCTGAGGGTTTCTCGGAGCGCGATTGCATTGAACTGGAGTCGTACGTCACCCTGGACGCGACGGTGGCTGATTTCAACCGCGATGGGCACTTGGACTTGGCTCTGAGCAATTACCGTAGCGATACGGTGCGGGACTTGGTGGCCTTCATCTACTGGGGCGGTGAGGGGCGCAGTTTCAACGAGAAGCGCCGCACCACCCTAAATGGCGGCTCTTCGTCCTCAATCAAGGCTTTAGATCTGAACCAGGACGGCTGGCCTGAGCTAATCATCGTCAACCACAAGCTGAACCACGACCACGCCCAGGGCAGTGCCAATATCTACTGGGGAGGGCCGGAGGGCTACACCCTCAATAAAAGAGACTCCCTGCCCGTTTTTGGCAACCATCTTACTACAGTAGTCGACGCTGGTAATCTCTACACCCGTGAGCCTATAGAGGAGTATGTATCCGCGCCGATAAGGGCGCCAGCGCAGACACGGTTTGCGCGCCTGGAGTGGACGGTGCAGAGTGACCCAGGAACTGCCGTAACATTCCAGGTACGCTCGGCATCAGACAAGAACGGGCTGGCCCAAGCAGCCTGGACAGGGCCCAAAGGGCCGGGCAGTTTCTATGAGACCTCTGGTGCAGAACTGGCGGAAGTCTTGCCTGAGCACCGCTGGCTTCAGTACCGAGCTGTGTTTACTTCACCCAGTGGCGGTGGTTCAGCTCGGCTGCTCGAAGTGACCGTTGAGTGTTGGAAGTAGTCGGCAGCCGGCTATATTCTCCAACATGGTAGGCTACTGGGAAGGCAGTTCCCACTTTACTATCTGGAAAGCGGTGCCCTCACCACGTTTCTCCGATGAATATGCGGTGGTCGCGTAGCTGGTTATCATGCTGCCGTCGGGCAGTTGCAAAGTGACCGGCCAGCCTACGTAGATATCAGTGGATAGCCCCAACATAATTCGATGCTCCAGATCCCAGGTTCGGCCCAAGTCTTCGCTGAAGATAGCAAAGATGCCGTAGGGCAGGTGGTAGTTGGCGTAGGTGCACATGAGCCGGCCATCCTGAAGCAGGGTCAGATAGCCGTGCGGCTCTCCGTAACCAGTCATATTGCGGGGTGTGCTCCAGTGTTCGCCGCCGTCGGTGGACTCGGTGATGACCATGTGGTCGCCGGCCTCGCCGTAACGTTGCAGTGCAAATGTCGGCGGCTCATCGCCGATAACGCGGCTCTGCTCCGCGCGGAAGATCAGCACCATGCGCCCGTCAGGCAGCGTCAGCCAACTGGGCTCTTCGGCCATGACACGGGCGCCCTCGTAGTCGAGGAACGGCGTGTAGTCAGTCCCCACGGGGACCTCTTTGGCCGTCCACGACAGGCCCTTGTCCTGCGACGTGCAGATGACCAGGCGATCGGCCGGCCGCCCCTCGTCGGTATTGACGCCAACTATCACCAGAGTGCCGTCTTCGCGCTCCTCAATGTTACGGCTCATTGTTCCGAAGGGCAGTTGCATATAGTTGCACTCCCAGGTATATCCGCCATCCTCGGAACGAGACAGGTGGCCGCTATAGTTGATATGCAGCAGAGTGCCGTCGGATAGCACCGCCAACCCGTGCTCCTTGCCGGGCAGATCGGGTGGTGCAGCGATTTGCTCCCACGAGAGGCCCTCATCGGTTGATCGGTAAACCACCGAGCGAAAACCACCCTCAGCGGGTCTAACTGCGGGTGTGGCAATTAAATCGCCATTGGGCATTCGCACCAGACAACCCTTGTAGTAACCAGGGGGGCCCACTTGCACGCGAATCGCGGGATGCTGGGTCACCGACGTTATCTGTTGCAGATTAAAGGTAAAGCCAGTCAGGTTGGTCGGGTATTGGGTGTAGTCGTACTGTTCCCACAGGGCGGTGTTCAACTCGCGTTGCTGTTCTGGTGTCATGATGATCTCCTTTGCTTGAACGGGTAGGTAGATGAAAGCAGGCACCATCATAATGACGCATACGGAAGCGAATTTTCTCATTGGCACTTTCTCCTCTTTGTTGGTAGTCGTATAGTGCGTAATGCTACGAGCCAACCATATAGCGTTTAGTCGCTCGTGTCAATAAAGGGACAGAGAATTTTTGGACGCTAGCAGGAATTTAGCAGGGACCTGAGTAAAGTGATGACAGAGACAATTAAAGATGACAGCTAACGGAAGGACTGATGATAATGGTGCAACTTGGTATAGGGATCGTGGGGTTGAGTATGGGCTACAGCCATTTCCTGCAGTACGAAGGTCTGCCCGAGGCCGAACTGGTCGCAGTATGCGATGTTGACGCAGAGTTGGTGGCGAATGTGGGAAGAGAGTTTAATGTACCGCTGGCCACCACTGACTACGACGAGTTACTGGCTGCGGAGAATGTGGACATTGTTTTGGTCGCTACGCCAGACTATCTGCATATGGAGCAGACAGTCAAGGCGTTGGCGGCCGGCAAACATGTGCTGGTGGAAAAGCCAATGGCCCATACGATCCAACAGTGTCAACAGATGGTGGACGCCGCCCGCAAGTACGGAAGGAAACTGATGGTTGCGCAGGTGTGCCGCTTTCACAAGTTCTTCCAGGATGCTCATAAGTGGGCCACCGACGGGACACTGGGCGAGATATACTTTGTTGCCACTAGCTATATCCATAACTACGAGACGATTCCGGGATTCGACGGCTGGCGCTTTGACCCGGAAAAGCGTCACATCTTGGTCGGAGGTGGCTGCCACGCTATTGATCTGGCACGTTGGTTCGGCGGCGATGTCATCGCCGTCTCCGCACTGAGCAACCACTTTAATATTCCCCAGCAGCAGGTTGACGACATGTGGATCCTTAACCTGCAGTTTGCGAACGATGTCATCGGACGGGTAACTGTGTCCTCGGGCTGCCAGCGCCCGTATAACATTGATCTGGAGGTGTGGGGCACTGAAGGGACCGTCGTCGGGGACAATACCAGTACGACGGCGAAGATGAGCCTGCGCCAGGTTGACAAATCACGCTGGATGGAGCTCCCCATAGAACCAATGACCAAGGCACTAACCAGCGAGATGGAGCATTTCGTTGACTGCGTCATCAATGACAAGACGCCATTGATTGATGGTGTTGACGGGGCTAAGACAGTGGCTACGGCCTGGGCTGCGATCGAATCATCGCACAACGGTGGTGCTGTAGTCGCGGTGAAGAATGACTTCTAACCCTGTCGTGGCAGGCAGGTTAGCCGCTGTGAATGCGGTGGTAGGCTCCATAATTGGTTAGCGAGGGATAAATCACTATATTGGCGAGAAATCGGTGGGCAGTAACAGTTTGAACTTCTCCTCGGCGACCAGAGGGCCCGCCGCTTCTTCTGCCTGCCGGTAGGTCACCCATTCTTCATCGTTCACGAAGGCCTGCCAGGCCCGGTCGCGCTCTTCCAGGCTCTCGAAGGAGACCAGATAGGCAATCTCGTCATGTCCAAAAGTGGCCCGGGTAGTGGGGGTGAAGGTGCCGCCCGGCACTATCTGTGTCTCTACCTCTTCAGGCAACCTGCCGCATTCCCAGAAGGCCACAAGGCGGACACCATGCTTGGCAAACAGCGGTAGCGTGACCTTCTTGAAGCGTTGCTTAAAAGCTTGAAGTTTTCCGGGATGAAGCTGATAGACGCGGAACTCATAAATCATCTCCATCAGTCCTCTTTCTTATCGGCCTCTTCTGATAAGTAGCTAACTGATTACCAAGATAACGTGGTTCCCAACACATCCGCCACCTGTTGGAGTTCGTCGGTGCTCAGGGGCCCCAGAAGTGTAGCAGCGACATTTTCCTCCACTTCTTCGCAACAAGTCATTCCAGAGATCACCAGTGAGATAGCCGGATGAGAGAATGCAAACCGCAAGGCTAAACTCCTAAGCGCCTGGTCGTCCCCCTCTACCAGATCTCTGAGGCGCTCAAGGCGGTCTAACAGTTCCTGCGTGCGATAGTAGCCAGGGTCGTCACGCTCGAACCATTGATCCTTGCGCTGCAACACGGATTCGCGGTCCGGGGTGAGGAGCCCCTGATAGAAGGCTCCCGCTACTACTATTCCTACATTATGCTTCTGGGCCAGAGGGAACAACTCCTTGTGGGCATACTGCATAAGCAGGTTGAACGAATTGTATGTAAGTGCTACATCAAAAAGATCAGTGGCAAGAGCAGGGAGAAGTTCAGGCACATGGCCACTGACGCCAATAAAGCGCACCTTGCCCTCTTCCTGGAGTTCTTTCAACCCTTCCACGGCCCCGCCGGGAGCTAACAGTCGCTCGATAGCCGCTGCGCCCTTGCCATACTGGTGGATGCTGTGAATGAGGACTACGTCTGCATAGTCCACGCGCAGGCGCTCCAGGCTCTGGGGCAGTTGCTCCAGGACCTGCTGCCGAGTCAGGTTCTCTCTGCCTAAGCAGCCGCCCACTTTGGTACAGACAATCCAATCGTCACGGTGGTCCTGGAGATAGTAGCCGAAAACCGCTTCACTATCCCCGTAATCAGGGGAGGTGTCTAGGAAGTTCATACCCAGCTCTGCCGCCCGAGTCATAGTGAGGGCAAAGCTCTCGCGAGTAACTGGACCATACTTGCCCATGGCGCCAACGCCGCCCATGCCCAGTACACTCACTTCCAAGCCTGTCCTTCCCAAGATGCGGCGAGGAAGGGTATCACGGGCTGCTACCTGACTATGGTTGCGAGATTGCATTATGTGGCCTCCCTTCACGAGGCGAGCTTCTCACAACTTCTATCCTACACAACACTGAGCAATAGCGCACTGCCGCCCAGCGTGCTGCACACCCGGCTGTCCCGCCTGCACCTGCTCAAGGTTCTACGACTACGGCCTGTGCGTCATCAATGTAGATGCTAATGCCATGGATCAGGTGGGTCCCCAGTCGGAAGCCGACCTGGTCGGCGTTGGGCCGAATCTTCTTGGTGGAGGTACAGAAACGCCAGCCGTTGACGTCGGGCCCCTTGGTATAGGTCATTGGCCAATCGTAGGGCTCGGTTGCTCCCTCCGCAATGTCGAATACCTGCGGCCCTATCTCTTCCAGGCTGCACTTCATCCATACGCCCACAGTTATAGTTTTACCCCGGTAAGGCTCCGCGGGCAGGAGCTGATCAATCCACACATGGTTTGCGCCCTCCGGCCGATCAGTGGTCAGGCGGACTGCGCTGGCGCCGCTGTGGACCTGCTCCTGTTCCCGGGCTATGTCCGGTCCCTGTCCCCGAGGGAGCCAGTGTAGCGGCGCCCCGTCGGCCCACTGCTCGAAATCCCCATTCAGCAGGATACTGCTACCGTGTGCGGCGAGGTCTTCCGGCATAAGTGGGGGCTTGATCTCAACATTCTCCGCTACCCACGACAGGTCGTGGGGCTTGCGACAATTGCGTAGGGCTTCCCGGTATGCAGCGGGAAGCTCGCCCAGGTTTTGCGTCTGACGCAGGTCGGGCCGGAACCATAGGGGCTGTTGCCAGATGAAAAGCCAAACATAGCTACCAGGGTCAGCCACTGTTAGCGCGTAGTACAACGAATGTTCCAGTGCCTCGGGCGTCCGATAGTTGCGCGAGAAATCCGCGGGGTTTAGGTAAAACTTGAAGGGGTCATCTTCTTCTGTGGGGTGGTCAACCCATACTCCCATGCCGTAGCGCATACGGTCAAATAGCGCACCCACCTGGGTCTTAGCCCGGCCTTCCCGTTCCGCCGCTATGCGTAGGGACAGAAATTCTGCATAAGTTCTCAGCGAATAGCCACGCTCCAGACCATTGATAAGGGTTGTCTGCGGGCCCATGCTCTCAAGCATTCCGTCCACAAAGGCGGGCAGTAGCTCATACTGCAGGCCACTCCACTCGCCTGCCTGGGGTATCATCACGATGGTGATGTCGGGGTAAGCAGCCACAATGGCTGCCATGAACTCCCGGCCCCTTTTCCGTACCTGGGCGGAGATCTCCTCAATGCTGCGCTGGCTCTGGTCGGGACGCTTCCGATAATTGAAGGGCTCACCCCAAGGGCCAGGGCTGGGTTGATATCCTTCAAAGTCCAGCCACAGACCCTCAAAGCCGACTTCCCGCGCCACTGTGGCGATGACTGCGCCATTGTTTGCAACCACTGACCAGTTGGGGTCAAACCAATCCAGGTTGGCGTCACCCTCGCTGGCGCTGGGGTCACTGGCCCCGCGTGCTGAGGTAGCGAACTGAATGAAATTGTGTTTGAACCTCCTGAATGGCGTGTTCTTTAAGTCTTCAATTCCTTGGCGGAAATCATCTATGGTGAAGTGATGGCCTCCGAAGTAGCGGTCTTCCTGGCCAGTGCGCCGGCCGGTCCAGTCGTCGGGGTACAAAGCGATGATTACGCCGTCAAGGGCCAGGTCGTCTTCAATTTCGGCGATGTGTTCGCGCAGATAGGCCGTGTCTACGAGCTGGTTTTGGGCAAATGCTATCAGCTTCTTATCAGGCGAAACGGGCGGGCCCATTTCCGCTTCAACGGGTAGTACGCTTGCCAGGATAATCATCACTGTGGCCAGATATCTCAGCAGTTTGCTTCCCATCGTAGTGAGCACACCCTTTGGTAGGCACAGATTAGCTTGAGTGGACTCTGACGAGAGTTATTCTATGCTATGGCAAGCTTGAGGTCAAGACAGGAGTTTGATAAGGTCGTTGGTAGTGGCTTAA
>JALGTJ010000024.1 GCA_029821415.1 Candidatus Zipacnadia bacterium | reverse complement strand
CGCCACGACCGGGGTCAGTCCGGCCAGTTGGGCCAGACCGATAGCGCCCTCAGTATGACCAGCGCGCTCTGCCAAGCCCCGCGCAGCTGCCGCCAGTGGGAAAACGTGACCAGGGCGGGCAAAATCTTCTGGCCGAGTGGCCCTGTCAGCCAGAGCCCGAATGGTGGCAGCCCGATCAAATGCTGAGACTCCTGTGGTCACTGCCGGCGTGTAGTCAACCGGCACAGTGAACCTTGGCATATTCTCAATGCCGAATTGCGGCTTCAGAACGGGAATCTGCAATTCGCTCAGCCGCTGGGGAGCCATAGCAACGGTAATAAGGCCCCGGGCATAGGTGAGCATAAAGTTTATGCTCTCGCCGCTCACATACTCGGCGGCCTGTAACAGATCAGCTTCATCTTCACGTTTGGCCGAGTCCAACAGTGCAACAAAGCCACCTCGGCGAAAATGCTCAACTGCTTTATCTAGGGGGGTGACTGTGGTCGGCAAGGTCTGCGATCACCTGGCAATCATGGCAATGGTGAACATAAGAGTCGGATGCTTTAGCGGCATTATAAGAAGTAATGGGACTAGTGTCAATGAAGATACCATCTATCCCCGGCAGCCGCAGGTTGGTTGCATAGTGCCGGGCGATTGGGTATAATAGAGACACTATAGAAGGAAAACCGCGCAATCCTTGGGCCTGTAGCTCAGCGGCAGAGCAGTCGGCTCATAACCGATCGGTCGGTGGTTCGAATCCGCCCAGGCCCACCATCGAGGTGCAACTATCCACCACTCTCCCTATCGGTAGCGCCGCAGGATATGGTAGAGTGGTCTTAATATAATAGTGGTGAGGCTTGCTATTCATAAGTTGGCCTCGGCTGATCCCAATGTTAGCAACTATTGCTGACCATATTATGTCGCGACGGCACAGGCTCGGCCGCCATGTGCTGTTCATTGGTAGTGGTGTTCGCATACCCCCCGCAGACCGCGAAGTCTATCTGCTTCTTGAAGACTTAGCTCGGCAGCACACAGGTATGCCCTTCCAGAACCTGCCTGTTGAGCGGCGTGGACCAGCGGTACTGGCCGAATTCGCCCGCCAGGTGCCCGATCAGGCACAACGCTGTCGGCTGCTGCGGGAGAGCCTAAGCGAGGCGCATCCGGCCGAGGGCCACTCGCAACTGGCTCGGCTAGTGCAAGATGGCTACTTCCCGACCATATTCACTATGGAGCCTCACGATCTGTTGGAACAGGCCCTCAGCGACCGTCACCTGGAACCGGAAACCGACTACCATCTGCTGGTCGCCGGAGTTGACGATGCCGAAACGATATCAGTGGCTCTTGAGGACTCCTCACGGGTGGTGGTGGTGAAGTGTGGTGGTGACTTGGCCAGCAAGCGCCTGCCTCTGACTCCCGAGGAAATCCGCCAGGAGCTGGAGTCTATAGGCGAGGTTATTGGCGAGGCCTTTGGGGTGATGTGCATATGTACCGCTTACTGCAGCCGCGATGAGCCATTTATAGACTTTGTTCCCGACGAAGGCGGCAAGGTATTCTGGGTCAACCGACAGGTGCCTGTTGCCGATGAACAGATGTACACCGAACTTAAACTGGAAAGCCCTGCGAGTATGGAGTTTCACAGCTTACAACCTAAGGTAGTCCGATGGTTGCGCCACCGCCAGTCCCAGCGTCACCTACTGGTGCGTGAGCCTGGCTCATTCAATGACTTCTTTGCCCGGCTGAGGGACCGTTTTGAGTATCGTAAACATAGCAGTCGAGGTCGGCGCCGGGACCTTACGGTCTTGCGCGGCGGCCCTTACCGCTTTCTGGATTATTTTGACACTGAGGATTCAGATTTCTTTTTTGGCCGAGATCAGGAGATCTCTGAGCTCATAGAGCTTATTGAGCAACATCGTCTGACCGTGCTATTTGGACGCTCGGGGATTGGCAAGACGTCACTTATCAAAGCCGGAGTAATGGCGAGGCTGTTAGGCCGCCACGAAGAGCACCTTGATGAGGCGGAGATTTGGCTGCCCATCTATGCTCGCTGTGAGGACGAGCCAATAGCCAACATCCGTGAAGCTGCCCTGCAGAGAGCAGATGCAGAGGACTGTGACCTGGGCGACGCCGTTGATTCGGAGGAGCTGGTCGACCTGCTGTTGGCACTTGCCACAGCTTCGTCGAAGCGCATTGTGGTATTCCTGGATCAGGCCGAGGAGCTTTTTGTCAAACTGGGTGATGCCGTCCGGGACAGCTCTATTCGGCAGCTTAGAGAGTGTCTGACTGCCGCGGATGAGCGCATCCGGCTGGTCCTGAGCATCCGCGAGGACTATTTGGGCGAACTATATGAGCTGGCAGATAAGCTTCCCGGTGTAATGGAGAATCTATATCGGCTGCACAAGCTGGACAAGCAGCAAGCCGAACAGGCCATTGTCCAGCCCGCCGAGAACTTCGGCCTGCATGTGGAGCGAAAACTGGTCGATCGACTGGTGGAGGATCTAGCCCGTGAGGGAGTCGAGCCTGTCGAGCTGCAGGTCGTCTGCGATCGGCTATATGAGCAGAAACCAGCCGGTTCGGATACTATTACTCAACGCGATTACGAGAGACTGGGTGGTGCTCCCAAGATATTCAGTGAATATCTGGACTATGCTCTGAGTCAATTGCCCATACTCGAGCGGCGGGTGGCTCGGGCTATTATCAAGCAAATGGCAGTCTCGTCCGAACTGAAGGCAGCGCGCTCGCTGGAGCGGATTGCGCAAGAAGTGGGGCAAAACGTCCGCTTGGTCGAGCGTGTGTTGGCTAAGTTAGTGGACTTCCGACTGTTGCGGGGACTGGGCAAGGACAAACAGCGCAACTATGAGCTAATCCATGAGCAGCTTGTCCAGCAGGTTGATGAATGGATGTCGGAGGAGGAGCTGAAACTGCGCGACATCCAGGATCTACTCACCCGTGAGCTTAGCAACTTCCAGAAGTTTGGTCTGCTGATGGGCAGCGAAGAGTTGCACATTATTAATGACCATCGCGAGGATCTGAGTATCTCCCCTGAGGAGCTGGAGCTGATCCTGCGTAGCGCAGCTCATCAGAATTTCCAGGTAGAGTATTGGTTTTCTCGCGCCGACGAATTGGGAGCCGCAAAGGCGTCCGTACTCAGTTCGCTACTAACCGACGAGAACCACGAGGTTCGGCTGGCAGCGTATCGGCATATAGAGGATCACCTCGACGAGAGTCTCATACCTGCACTGGCAGCAGGGCTTGACTGCGATCAACCCGAGGTGCGCCATCTGGCTGCTCGGTATCTGCGCCGGATGAAGCGTGAGCTGAGTAACTGGCTCCGTCAAGGAAATGAGCAGCAGCAGATTACTGCCGCTCGGGGGTTGGGCCAGGTGGCTGCTGACGACCAGCGCCCCGAGCCGGCACTCATTGAGACTCTTAGCGATGAGCGCCGAGAGTTGACTGCAGAGGTTATCCACTACCTGAAAAAGACAGACAACCCCCGCAATATATCAATTCTCGTGAACCGCATCATTTCCGAGCCAGAGGCGCCGTGGGCAGTTGCCTATGCGTTAGGTCAGCTCTGTTCAGCAGAAGCCCACCTTGTGCAACTGCAGCGAGCTGTCCGCAACAACCCGAAGAGCGCTCGCCTGCAGTACGCCGCAGCAGTGGCCCACATCCAGCGCCGCGAATTTGACAAGGCCAGGATGTATCTGGAACGGGCCGAGCAACTTGCGGCCGGCGCCGCCGAGGTCAGCTACTTAGCGCGGGCTCGTGAGGCTATGGAGACAGCTGAGCAGCAAAGCATCGCTCCTACCGACGAATGGACCATGTTTGGGGGAGGTCCAGACCATCATGGTTTCAGCGAACAGACTATCAACCCGCCTCTGCGCGAGGTCTGGTCTACCCGCACCCGAGGGGCGATGGTAGCGTCCCCCGTTGCCAGTGCCGGTCGTGTCTACACTGGCGCTCGCGACGGCATATTCTTCGCAATAGACGGCGCTGAGGGGCATATTCTGTGGACCTTTGCTGCTGGTAGTCGCATAGAGGGAGCCGCTGCGCTCGCTGGCGATCTGGTCATATTTGGCACCGGGGATGCAAAATTATACGCCCTAAACCAGGCTACCGGCCAACCGTACTGGAAACAGTCCCTGAGCGGCCCGGTAAGGGGAGCCGCCACAGTAGAGGGCGACCAGCTTTTCGTCGGAGATGAGAGTGGCACGCTGTGGGCGATTAGCTGGGCTACAGGCACTATTGACTGGCAGATGACGACCGATCAGGAAATAATCTGTGCTCCGGCTGTCTGCGAAGAAACAGTGGTGGTCGGCTCGTGGGACAGCGGACTATATGCAGTAAATCGTACCGATGGCCAATTGCGCTGGAGACTAGATACCGACGGACCAATTTCCTGCTCTCCCACCATAAACGAGTCAACGGTGTTTTGTGGATCGGACGATTTCTCAATGTATGCTGTGGACCTGGCTTCCGGTGAAATCCAGTGGCAAGTCAATGTTGGTGGCATGGTTAGGTCAACCCCAGCCATCGCCGATGGTCGCCTGGTATTTGGTAGCACCGACGGTAGCGTGTATTGCCTGGATGCTAGTAGCGGAGAGCAGCTATGGCAGCATAAAACCGGTGAAGAGGTCCTGGCCTCTGCCACTATTACTGGTGATGTCGTCTACATCGGCTCTAAGGATGGTGTTTTGTATGCCTTGGACCTGGCCACTGGCCAGGCAAAGTGGGAACACCACACGGTTTACGGAATCTACTCCACTCCATGTGTCGCTGCCGGCACTCTGTACATCGGCATTGCTTACTATTATGTCTCGGCCTTTGCCCCCCAATAGGGTGTGTGGTCGCCGGGTAGGGCAAGTGCTTGTTGTGCCGTCTGGTTGCCGCGTCTGTCTGGTTGCCGTTAGCATAGCTGTGGTAGTGTTGGGGGGCTGTCAGTGGGCAGGGCCACTCGACCAGATGCGAAAGGATTTCGTGGCACTGCGGTATATTAAGACAGCGTCACAGGCAATTAGCGAGCCGGTTGACGCAAACGCAGCCATCCATGATGCCACGCGAGCCGTCAAGCTGGCCCCTGACAATGCTACTGTGCTTGACCGTGCAGGCCGGATCTATCTCTATGCTGGGCAATACCAGCAGGCGTTGGCAATACTGCAGCAGGCTCGCCGCCACACTGACAACCCGTATCTATACGAGATAGGAACCTGCTTGCTGCATACCGGCCAGCCAGGAAAGGGTATTGAATACCTAACTCGTCACTTGAGAAATGTCGAGCTTGAATACCAGGCCCAAGCCATAAGTCCGCAGGAGTATGCCCTGCATTTGAACAACGTCGGCTACACCTATGCCGAGGCTGATTTACAGCTACCCTATGCTCTGGAGTTAACCAGACGAGCGGTGAGCTACGATCCGCTTGATCCTGCGTTCACTGACAGTCTGGGGTGGGTTTATTACAAGCTCAATGACCTAAAGAATGCCAGCTTCTACCTGGAGCGGGCTGTCCGGCAATCGTTGTACCAACCGAATGCTGAGCTTAACTACCACCTGGCCATGGTCTACATTCGCCTGGGGAGACGGGCCGAGGCCGCCCGCGAACTGAGGAGAGCCCTACATATTCGGCCAGGCTATCTGGCGGCCCGGCGTGAGCTTCGCCAGCTACGTTGGGAACTGCCCCGCCCGTGGTATGTCCAGAGCGTAGCCCAGGTATTGTGAAGGCAGTTATTAAAGTGAAGGGTGATAGCCGTGAAGATCTCGCAGCGAGCCGTTCAAGTCCAGCCTTCGCCGACGGTGGGGATGGCCGCTCGTGCCAAGCAAATGATCCGGCAGGGGCTGGATGTGGTATCATTTGCTGTTGGTGAACCCGACTTCGCTACGCCGGAGCATATCTGCCAGGCAGCTTACCAAGCGATGAGTGCAGGGCATACTAAGTATACGGCCGCTTCTGGCATTCCTGAGCTTAAGGAGGCGATCGTCGCACGCCTGCGAGCCGAGGTAGGCCTTGACTACGATGCCGACCAGGTCTGCATTAGTAACGGAGGCAAGCATGCGCTCACTAACATCTGGCAGACGCTGCTTGATGAGGGCGACGAGGTAATTGTATTTGCTCCCTACTGGGTCAGCTATCCCGTCCAGATCCAGTTATGCGGTGGCAAGCCCGTTGTTATAGAAACAGAGGCCAGTTGTGGCTTCCAGCCGGATCCTGAGGAGGTACGCAGCGCAGTTACTCCTCGCACTGTTGCCATCCTAATAAACAGCCCCACTAACCCCACCGGGGCTGTCTTTGACCAGGAAACGTTACAGGAAATCGCTTCCATCGCTGCTGAGAACGACTTGACCATCGTCTCTGACGAGATATATAGAAATCTCGTCTTCAATGGCCGCCAACACCTCAGCATTGCTATGCTGGATGAGGAGACTAAAGCGCGCACTATATTAGTTGACGGAGTCTCCAAGAGCTATGCGATGACCGGCTGGCGCATCGGCTGGCTAATCGGTCCTAAGGATTTCGTTACTAAAGCCGGCAGTATCCAGAGCCAACAGACCTCGGGGCCATCTTCCATCTCACAGCACGCCGCCCTCGCTGCGCTGACTGGGCCCCAGGACTGCGTGGCTGCTATGCGCGATGAGTTTGAGCAGCGCCGGGACTTCTTTGCGGAGGCCCTGCGTCAGCTTGAAGGTATCCAGTGCAACGTTCCTCCGGCTGCATTCTACCTCTTTCCCGATATCTCGGCTCACCTGGGGCGAAGCCTGGCAGGCAAACAGATAGACACCTCGCTGCAACTGGCTGAATACCTACTGGAGCAAGGCTTGATAAGCACAGTGCCCGGCTCAGCGTTCGGTGCAGAAGGCTTTTTGCGCCTCAGCTTTGCCTGCTCAGTTGAGGATATCGAGCGAGGGGTGCAGCGGCTTAAGACAGCTCTGGAAATATAGCTTGGTGAATAGCCACCCGATTGGGACTGGCAGGTCGCTATCTATCCCAGCACGGGGAGCCACAGACCGTGGGTTACGGGGTAGTAGTAACCGAAATGGGCAAGCAGGGTGGCCTTGACGACAAACAGAATCAATAGTAGCACAACGCCCCCTATCTGCTCGCCGATGCTATTGTACCAGGCGAGCGCCCATGAGAACCGCTCGTTTGCGTTGCCGCGCTGGAAACAAGTGAGATGAGGCAGCAAGCACGGGGTGCGCTGGCGATATTGAGCGTAATTCTCATTGAACAGATAGTGCAGCAGAGCCTCTTCGCGGCGGATAGCAAAAACATAGACGAGAGTAGTTAGCAACGCGCCGGCGGCAGTCATATAGGCATTATTCCCTGCCACCAGGATTCCTACCACGATTATGATATTTGCGAGGTACATTGGGTGGCGGCACAACGCGTAAGGACCCGAGGTACATAGTCTGGCGTTCTTGGCCAGGTAACCTGCAGCCCACATTCGGAGCGCCAGTCCCGTTACCACCAGTGGTAGCCCGAGCAGAATCGCCAGGAAGCTGGGTGTGGCCCAGACTACCGCCAGCAGAAAAGCTAACAGATGCAGTTTGCCCCGATGACGGCGGAGGAAGCGGTCAGCCCGGCTCTCGAATCCGATAACCAGCCTGTCAATCTCGGCGTTGTGCTCCCGGATGGTCGCGGGATCGGGCACAGTCTCCGGTCTGGTTCTGGTATGCGACATAAGCCGGTACCACCTGTAATGGCCAGCTTACTGGCCGCAGCGAAGCTCTCAGGTGCAGTAAGTAATGACTCATAGAGAGGCTAATAAGTTTGTGCTGATATGTCAAGACGAACTGTGTTTCGGAGAGTGCACATCTTTTCAGCAGAGGGCAAGCTCAGCAGGTTAATATGACGATTATGGGGAAAAGGCTAAGGCGCAGTAGCGATGTTAAGCACGTCTGTATCGCCACTTGTGGGAGACCCCTCTTAACTTGGCAGTTTGGGAGGTAGTAATGCACACTGTAACACTTATCCCTGGGGACGGTACCGGGCCAGAAGTCACGGAAGCAATGCGCCGTTGTGTGGAGGCTACTGGTGTGGCTATCCAGTGGGAGCTGCAGCAAGCCGGGGCCGACATTATGGAAGAGTATGGGACGCCGCTGCCCGAGTCGGTGCTGGACTCAATTCGCAAAAACCGTGTGGCTATCAAAGGTCCTATTACCACGCCGGTGGGTACCGGCTTCCGCAGCGTAAATGTAGCTATGCGCAAGCAGCTTGACCTATACGCCTGCCTCCGCCCCAGCAAGTACTACGAGGGAGTAAAATCCCGCTATCCAGGCGTAGACATAGTAGTTGTGCGCGAGAATACTGAGGATCTCTACGCGGGCATTGAATTTGCCAGCGGCACCGATGAAAGCGCAAGGATAGCAGAGCAGATACAGCAATTAACGGGCCAGCAGATCCGACCGGATTCGGGCATCAGCATAAAGCCGATATCGCGGCAGGCTTCCGCCCGCATTGTGCGCTTCGCCTTTGAATATGCCCTCGCCAATGGTCGCCACAAAGTTACCGCGGTGCACAAGGCCAATATTATGAAACACAGCGAT
>JALGTJ010000023.1 GCA_029821415.1 Candidatus Zipacnadia bacterium | reverse complement strand
TATTCCGCACTGCTCATGAGGTTAGCCCTGAGTGGCACCTTCGGATCCAGGCGGCCTTCCAAAGGTTTACTGACAATGCCGTCTCCAAGACCATTAATCTGCCTAACGAAGCCACGCAGGATGATATAAGAGACGCCTATCTGCAGGCTTACGAGCTGGGATGCAAGGGAGTAACGATCTACCGGGATGGTTGTCGCGACAGCCAGGTGCTGAGCACGGGGAAGACTAAAGAAGCAAAGCAAGTGCGCGGCATTTCCGTCGAACCCCGACCGCGGCCGGAAGCCGTCACCGGTGTGACCCGCACTATGGTTACTGGGTGTGGCAAGCTCTATGTGACGATCAATTCCGACGATCGGGGGCCATTTGAGGTGTTTGGGAATATGGGCAAGGCGGGTGGCTGTGTGGCTTCCCAGACAGAAGCGCTGGCGCGGATGATATCCTTGGCGCTGCGGTCAGGGATAGGTCCTGAACACATCATCAAGCAGCTTAAGGGTATAAGCTGTCACATGCCGGCGTGGGAGCCAGGTGGGGGCAAGATACTGTCGTGCGCTGACGCCTTTGGCCAAGCTTTGGAACGTACTGTGTTGCCGGATAATGAGCAATTGCGGATAGATTTCGAACAAGAGCGCAACGGCCAAGCAGGAGCGTGTCCGGTATGTGGCGGAGTGCTATATCATGAAGAGGGCTGTCGCAAGTGCTATGCGTGCGGCTACAGTAGTTGCGATTAGCCTGGAGCAGCGACTTAAAACTTACCCATTGGGTGAACGAACGGCGGCGATGTCCCGGGGGCACTTCGCTGTGGGGGATGTGCAGTGAGAGGTGTAGATACAGGGAGACCAGGGCAGCGCGGGGAAATGATGGGAGGAGCGCAAGTAGCCTTGGCGAACTGGCAGGGGGTGAAGTAGAATGTAGTTAGTGGCAGTTATCCATAGTTGAGGTGTGATCAGCGAAACTATTGAACATTCAGGATATTCTTAACCAGATTTAGTTGCTTGATTTTATCCATATTCTGAAGAGGAGGTGTGGTGGTGTTTATTCTCAGAGGCCTGTGGTCCTTGTTCGTCGTTGCCGTTGTGCTGGTTGGTATTATCTTTGGCAATCTTATCGCTCAAAAGCTGTTACCACATGTGCACCTGGAGAGCACCAGCCGAGAGGCGCTTCTGTTCAGTGTAGGCCTGAATGTAGTAGGGGGGCTTCTCGGGTTTTTGGTAGCGTTGTTCTCCTTTCGCAAGATTGTATCCTGGGTCAACTACTTTGAACGAGTTTCTCTGGTGGATAAGATCGCGGGAGCGATTGGCGTAATCTTAGGCCTGGGCGTAGCGCTGCTTGTTACTGTCCCCTTTGCGCCGATTGAAGGATTTGGGTTGCCCATCAGGATCTTTGCCAGTGTGGCGGGGGTCGTGTTGGGGGTCGGATTTGCGATGAGTGCGCGGGGGCAGATAGTGTACATCTTTCCCAGTTTAGGAAGTTCGGTGGCACCATCCGAGGCAGCTTCGCGTACCCGCACCAAACCGAAAATGCTGGACACTAACATAATCATTGACGGCCGCATTGCTGACATTGTGCGGACCGGTTTCTTGGAGGGACCTCTGTTAGTGCCAGATTTCGTCCTTCAAGAGCTTCATTACATCGCGGACTCGAGTGATAGACTCCGTCGTGCGCGCGGCCGGCGCGGACTGGACATGCTCAACACTCTGAAGAACTTGGAGGGCGTTGACATTTCCATCTACGAAGATTACACCGCCGAGGAGATAGATGCCGAAGAGGTAGATGCGCAATTAGTGAAGTTGGCCAAAGCCAGGGACGCGGTGGTCATTACCAACGACTACAGTGTCAATGAGATCGCTAAGCTCAACGGTGTACCTGTACTCAATGTCAATGAACTGGCCAACGCGCTCAAGCCGGTCTTCCTGCCCGGCGAAGAGTTGACTGTCACCATTGTCAAGGAAGGCAAGGAGCGTGGCCAGGGCGTGGGCTATTTGGATGACGGCACTATGGTCGTTGTGGAAGGTGGTAGTAAGGCGATCGGCGAGATAGCGCCGGTGACCGTCACCAGTGTTCTACAGACGAATGCAGGCAAGATGATATTTACTGAGTTGCCTGAGGATGACGACAGGTAGTGAGAGAGGTGGCAGCGGCTCATGACGGCCTGCGCAGAACCATGTAGCACAGCCGCGCTCATAGTTGCTGCCGGCCAGGGCCGGCGACTGGACTGCACGCTCCCCAAGGCCTTCCTGGAGTTAGGTGGCAGACCGCTTCTTCTATGGTCGGCACGTACCTTTGAGCAAGTCCCCGAGGTTACCCAAATCGTGCTGGTGGTCCCGCCCGATTACTGTGATATTGCTCGATCAATGGTACAGCAGGCCGGCCTGAGCAAACTGCAGGCAGTTATTCCTGGCGGTCAGACTCGTTGTGAATCGGTTTTCGCAGGGCTCCAGGTGCTCAGCAGTGAGCCTCCTGACCTGGTAGCCATCCACGATGGTGCCCGTCCCTTTGTCACCGTGGAGATCATATCACAAACCATTGCCGCTGCCAAACAGACGGGAGCCGCCCTCGCTGCTCGCCCGGTTACCGATACGCTCAAGCGGGTTGACGACGAGCTGTGTGTTGCTGCCACGCTGGACCGGACCGAGCTGTGGCATGCCCAGACTCCTCAGACTTTTCGTTTCTCTACGATATACGATGCTTATCAGCAAGCGCGGGCAGACGGTTGGCAAGCTACCGATGATGCCAGCCTGGTGGAGCGCGCCGGAGGGAAGGTGAGGGTGGTGGAAGACGACGTGCGCAACTTCAAGATTACCGTTCCCAATGAATGGCAGCAAGCCCAAGCATTGGTAGCCGACCGGCAGCAGTTGCGTATTGGGCACGGAGTTGATGTGCATCCGTTTGGGCCTCAGCGGCCGTTGCTGTTGGGGGGAATCACGGTTCCCTTTGATCGGGGCCTGGCTGGTCATTCCGATGCTGACGTGCTGCTGCACGCTATTGCCGATGCTCTGCTGGGAGCTGCCGGCCTCGGTGATATCGGCAGGCATTTCCCCGACACTGATCCTGCCTACAAGGATGCTGACAGCACAGAGCTGCTGGCCCGAGTAGTGGAGTTGATTAGCGGCGAGGGATATCGCCCGGCGAATGTGGATGCCACTGTTATGGCTCAGCAGCCGCGGCTGGCTGAGCATATTCCCAGGATGCGAAGTCATATTGCGGCAATTCTTGGGTTGAGCGACTCCCAGGTCAATATCAAGGCAACTACCACGGAGCATCTGGGATTCATTGGGCGCGAAGAGGGAATTGCTGCGGAGGCCGTGGCGCTGATAGTAAAAACATAGTGTCAGCCGCCGGCCAGTGTGACCAACGGGCCGTTGTCACGGGCCAAAGGTAATGTGAGGGATGGTCTCAGCCGCTATTTCCACCAGACGCCGGGCCGCTGCCGCCGGGTCGTCGGCCTGGCTTATAGCTGAGCCAACTGCGATCATGGTAGGGCTGGCCTCGGCGAGCTCTGGTATCGTTTCTTCGTTTATTCCCCCGATGGCGCAGACTGGCAAGGAAACTGCTTGCTGTAGCCTCTGCAAGTGCTGAACGCCGACGGGTGGCTTTTCGGGTTTGGTCGGTGAGGCAAAGATTGGGCCGCACGAGATATAACTGGCCACAGCACGTTCAGCCTCTCGGGCTGCAGTCAGCTCCGGAGCGGTAACACCAACGATGGCATGTGGCCCCATCAGCCGCCGGGCATCATTGGGGGCCATATCCTCCTGGCCAACGTGCACGACCTGTGCTGGCCGAGTAATCTTAAGCAGCGCCCTGGCCTCTTCAACCATAGCGCGGGTGGGCTGGTGCTTGGCCCGATATTGAATCATACCTACGCCACTGCGTACTACCGCCTGCACCAGTCTGAATAACTGCTTGCTGTCGGTAATCTCAGCGGGCGTGATGAAGTATATTCGCGAGCGAATGTTTGCAAGCATTTGATTCCCCCTGGCTTGGCGAGCTCAGCCATGAATAGGATAGATGCCCAATTTGCGGCCTTCGTCATACATAGCCAGGACATTTTCCACCGGACAATAGTTGGTGACGCTGTTGCCCGAGCCCAGCACATAGCCGCCACCTGGCGCACAATCAAGAATGACCCGACGGGTGTATTCGCGGACCTGCTGCTCACTGCCCCGGGCCAGCATATCCACGTCAATGCCGCCGACAATGGCTATGCGGTCGCCCCACCGCTTCTTGGCCTCGGATACCGGTGTGATCACATCCTCAAAAGCATGTTTGGCGTCTATACCGACGTAATCAATTAGGTCATCCATAATTGTGCTTAGCTCGCCGTCGCTATGCAATATAAATGGTTTGTCATAAGCGTGAGCTGCTTCGGCGCACTTCTTCTGCCACGGGAAAATATATTCCCGTAGCACTTCGGGGGAGACCAGTGTCCCGCTTTTGAAGCCCATATCATCGCCCAGACACACCGCCCCCACTTCCTCCATAGAGGCCATCGCATTGTAAGCATCGGCCCATAGTTGGCCTATGCGGTCGGTCACGGCCTTGACCAGGTCGGGTTGATCATAGAGCGCATAACAGAGCTGTTCGTACCCGAACAGCCATGTGGTATGCTCCAGTATACCGGCAGCCATCCCTACTACCTTCATCCCCTCCGCCATCGCCTCGGCAGCATATTCCAGCGGTCGGAAATCAATGTCGCTGAATTCTGGCCACGGATAGCGGTCAAAGTCAGCCCAACTGGAAATAGGGCCACGAGACTCGTTACGCCAGGTTCGATTGCCCGTGCCCAGCGCAGCGGTGTCAGCAGTGTGTAAGTCATCCAGCGGTAGGGTCAGCCCCAGTCGCCCGCGGATGTAGTCGTGTCCCATTTTCTGGTAGAACTCGGCCAACAGCCGGTAGTACTGGCGCATTGTATCGCGGTCAACAGCCGACTGCGATTCCCGATCTTGCGAGGAGTAGCCGGCATGTGGTATCGTCCGTCCCAAAATGGCCTCCATTATCTCGTGGTCGTACTTCAGCTCCATAAAGGGAAGCAGGTCCGGCTCACCCTGGCGGAGCAGAGCTATACGCAAACGCTCGAAGTTGGGTTCGCGAGCCTTCCTGGTCATTGGTTATGTATTTGCCTCCAATAGTTGGCGGACGGCTTCGTGAGCGCTGCTTGGCGTAATCTCGCGCATACAGTGATAGTCGCTGCAGCCTGCTTTGTTGCGGCAAGCACATTCGGGCTGGGACCACAGTACGATGTTGTTATCTCCGTACGGCCCGGTCAGATGGGGCAAAGTCGGGCCAATCAGGGCCACTACCGGCGTGTCAACGGCCACGGCTACGTGCATTGGCCCGCTGTCGGCGGACACCACCACATCACACTGCGCGATGAGCGCGGGCAATTGTCCCAATGTGGTGTGTCCTACTGCGTCAATCACGGGAACAGTCACCTGCTGCTGGACTGTCTGTGATAGCGGACGCTCCTCGGGGCTACCTATCAGTACAGAGACTACGCCGTCTTTCTTATAGAGCATTTCTGCCAATTGGGCGAAGTATTCTGTCGGCCAGCACTTGTGAGGGCGGCTGGCGCCCAGATTGAGTCCTACCAGCGGTTGGCCAGGTGCCGGCTGGTTTTCCGCTACGAATTGAACTGCCCATTGCTGACTCGCTTCAGCTATCGGCAGGCGGAACTCTATTGGCTCGGTGGGGCAGCCCAGATATTCAGCCATCATCAGGTAGCGGTCTAGTGCATGAATATCGGGATTGCCTGGTGCTCGTTCGTTCGCACACAGCAGGTTAAACTCCCGGCGTTCGTCAGCGAAGCAGATGCGCCGGGGTGCTCCGGAAAGCAAGCAGAAGGCAGAGCTTTTCAGCAGCCCGTGCAAGTCTACAGTGACGTCGAACTTACGCTCGCGTAGCACTTGCACGCTCCGGATAGTCTCGCGCAGGAAATACAGAGGGGTGTGGTGCCCGTATCGGGGGACTGAGATTACCTCATCAAGGCAGTCGTGGCCCTCAATGATCTCGCGGAAGCGGCTGTCAACCATCCACGCGATATACGCATCGGGAAACCCTCGGCGTAGCGCCACGAGCGTCGGCATCGTCAGCACGATGTCGCCCATGGAACTGCGCCGGGCTAGCAGTATGCGCAGTGGATCTTTTGATTGTCTCTGGCGTCGTGCTCCACCCAAGGGCTGCTACCTCGCTTAATTGGTGGATGACCGCTCACTGTTGGTCAGATGGGCATGGGGGTCTACGCCTATGGAGACCAGATACTCGTCAATTGCCCGGTGCTTGGCCAGAGCGCAGGCCAGTGTAATTAGCTCGGCGGGTTCAACCTCCTCCAGGTCTACAGTCCCGAGTTCGCTTAACTCAGCAAGGCACTTGCGAAAATCTACGGTACGCACCACCGTAGTGCCCTTGATCGTGTCTTCAATCTCGATCTCAACTTCGTCAGGGAGTTCTATGGAAGTCAGCATACGTGCATTTATGGCCATATTGTTTGTCTCCCAATATCTGAGATTTAGCTCGATGTGGTGAGTGAAATCTTCTCTGTTTACTAGTGAAATCCTCCTGCGGAGTCGTTAGAGTCTGCTGGTTGACCGCTGTACAGCATGTTGTTAGTATAGGGCAGGTCAGATCAACCCGGCCGCTCAATGGGAAATCGGTTATGAGTGAAATAAGAATAGAACCGATCGGCATTGTCCGGGGCAATCCTTCCGATAATCAGCAAGTAATTGAGATATACCCCGAACACAGCGACGGGCTTCACCGCATTGAGGAGCTTGACGAGCTGTGGGTGCTGTTCTGGCTCCATAAGCTTGGTGAAGCCAATCGCCGCACCTACCAGGTCCATCCGCGTGGCGATGGCAGCCGACCATTATATGGAGTCTTTGCTTTGCATAGCCCAATGCGACCTAATCCCATCGGAATGACGCGGGTAAAGCTGATCGAGCGCCGGGGCAACTGTCTCATCGTCAGCGGCTTAGACGCAGTGAACGGCTCCCCAGTGATAGACATAAAAGGGGAGCCATCCTGTTAGCTTTGCCCTCGGCTTGGCAGTAGAAGTTCCTCAGCTCAGAACTGTGGCATCCACTGGCGGTTGGCCTCAAAAAGCTCGTCAAACATTGCGCGAATCTCTTTGGGAGTAAGCAGGGCCGCGGTCAATGGATCAACCAGTACCGCATAATATGCCTTATCGCGGTCACCTTCCAGGGCGGCCTGGACTGCCAGGGTCTGGACATTTATGTTGGTTATGTCAATAGCCGCGCATTGGGGAGGCAGCTCGCCAACGGCGCACGGGTGAATGCCCAGGCTGTCCACGAAGCAGGGCACCTCCACACAGCAGCCCTGGGGTAAGTTGCTTATCAGTCCCTCGTTCATCACGTTCCCATTGAAGCGGAAGAGTTCATTAGTCTCTAACGAATTGATGATGTTAGAGGCATACTCGGCGCTGCGTCCTCCGAAAGGAATTGGCTCCTCCCCACGAATCTGCCGAAAGGCTTGCTCGGCATGGGGTTTCCAGTGGGTTCGGTACTCCTCCAGGATGGCCCCATGCTTGCCCGCGAAATAGTCCGCGTCCTCTTCCGCTGCTAATACTTCTTTGCTGGTGCGATAATAGGGCACGTACTCGGAAAAGTGGCCGCTGCTTTCGGTCATAAAGTAGCCGATGTGCTGGGCAAATTCAAAGCGGTACTTGTCATGCTCGGGTGGGCCTTTCTTCGCCAAGGTCTCCCAGAACAGCGGATAGAGGTCTTCGCCATCAGCAGTCTCGAAGCGCAAGAACCAAGCCAGGTGATTAATGCCAGCAGTCCAGTAGCGCACTTCCTGCGGCTCCATCCCGATGAACCTGGCCATCTCGGCGGCCGTCCCTTGGACGCCATGGCACAAGCCGATGAACTTTATGTTGGTGGCAACATTGCAGGCCCAGGTCAGCATCGGCATTGGATTGGTGTAGTTCAGCATCCAGGCGTCGGGGCACATCTTTTCCATATCCTGGCAGATGTCCACCAGCACTGGAATAGTGCGCAGCGCCCGGAAGATACCGCCCACGCACAGCGTATCGCCCACCGGCTGGGTAATCCCATACTTGTAGGGGATTTCTATCTCGTTTTCAAAGGGCGGCAGTCCGTGGGCCAGGATCGTGCAGATGACATAATCGGCCCCGTCCAGTGCCTCGCGCCGGTCGGTCGTCGCGGTGACGGTGGCTGGCAAATTTTCCTGCTCAAGTAGCTTGTCGGCCAGTTGCTTACTGACATGCAGGCGCTCCTCATCAATATCCATAAAGGCAAATTCAGCCTCGCGTAGCGCTTCAAAGCTCAATATGTCCGTAAACAACTTCTGGGTGAAGCCAACTGACCCCGCTCCAATTAGGGCGATTTTCGGCATTGTAATTCTCCTCGTATGTTGGTGTTGGTGCAGCTCTGGGAACACTATTTGTTGCGATATTGTGTCTGACCTCTTCGTCTCTGCGTCAATTTAGCAAGCCCTTCTGTCGGTAGTGACGCAGGATTTCGGCCACACCAGCGCCGGCTGGCTGGGTGGCTACGATACCCCCCGCCGCCGCGACCGCCTGCTTAACTGTTGGGTCAGCGTTGCCAACTGCCCCGCTGTGCATACCCAGCTTGCCATTAAGCATCTGCAGGTCGTTGAGACTATCGCCGATGGCTAAGACTTGCTGCGGAGCCAGATCCCTTTCGCGGGCCGCGTGCAGCAGCGTGGTGCCCTTACCGGCGGTTGCCAGCACGACATGGGCCAATGCGTAGTTGCGATGTACTTGTGCCAGAGGCATATCCCTGATCCACTGAGATAGCATCTGCCGAACTTGTTCGGCGTCCTCTGGGCTGTTCATACCCACCTCCAGCCCGTAATCTCCCCATAGCATCCAGTGGGCTATCTGCAGGTCTGCTGCCTCAATTGCTTTGTACCATTCGTACTGGCGGGGGGTAAGCCAGCCAACCAGCTTGGCCAGTTCTTCGCTTCTGGCTCGATTCCAGACCTCGTCGGGCTGGCGCCGGCCGTCGGTAATCCAATACAGGAAGGTCTCGCGCGGGCAGACGAAGGTGGGAAAGGGCCGTCCCCAGGGTATCCCCGCCTGCTCCAAGAGATCGTCCATAGCCCAGCAGCCGCGGCCGGTGACGATGCCGACCTCTACCCCGCTTTCAATCAGCGCCACCAGCATCTCATATGTCTCAGAGGGCACGTAGACCCCGCCGCTGCGGTGCTCAATCAGAGTTAAGTCGAAGTCCATGCCGACCATACGAATATGTTGATTCATTGTTGCCATAGCCATGTGGTATCAGTTGTGGTGCTCAGTCTGGAATGGATAGTTCGCGGTGCCAATTGGTTTGACCTGCTCATAAACAGGATAATCGGCGGCTAATGGCGAATGTTACCTATCTATACCAAGAAGACGACTCTCGTCCCGGTCGGTGTAACACAGCCAGCAGGTCCAGGAGACAAAGCTGATGTTCGAGGAGATTGCTGACAGGCTGGAACGCACGCAGGCAGCCTGGATTATTGCTGCTGTCTTGATTTTGCAGTGCCTGATTTTTGTTCCGGTCGCCACTGTCCGGCCGATTGACGGCGATGAGGGCTTCTACTTGCTGGCGGCCAAGCTGGTATTTCAGGGCAAGCAGCTTTACACGGACTTCTTCTACCCCCAGATGCCACTTTTGCCCTATGTGTATGGACTATGGATGAGCATCTTCGGATTTTCCTGGTATGCTGCACGCCTGCTATCGGCACTGCTGGCTGTCGGAACCGGCCTTTTGCTTTACAAGTATGTGGTGAGGCTGACCAGCAAGCGGCCGCTGGGGCTGCTGGCAGTGGGTCTATATGTGCTCTCCTCACTGCTGCTGGGCTGGTATACTGTGGCCAAGACTTATTCGCTTTCCGCCTTCCTGCTGATGAGTGCCGTAGTGCTGCTGCCAGGAAAGTCTAACAGCCGCCGCCAATTGCGCTACATTCTAAGTGGATTGCTTCTGGGCCTGGCAGTAGATACCAGGCTGTTGTTCCTGGGTATTGTGCCGGTTTTCTGGCTGATATTATGCCGCAGCCAAGAGAGCAAGCCAGAGACGTGCCTGCGCCGTCAGGGCTGGCTGCTACTGGGTTTGGTCATCGGGCTATTGCCTAATCTGTGGTTTTTCGCGGTTAGCCCCGACATTTACATTTTCAACAATATTGGCTATCATGCTATGCGAACCGGCGGGGGCCTGTTCGGTTTCCTTCACCAGAAGCTGTTGATAGTACTGGAGTTGATAGGCGCCTGGAAGGCGTGGGGGCATGTATCTCTGCAGCTTCCCATCCTGCTGTTTGCCAACTGCTACTACCTGCTACTGGCGTGGCAGTTGGGCAAGCGCCTATCATTTGCGT
This sequence comes from Candidatus Zipacnadia bacterium, assembly GCA_029821415.1. Classification (GTDB taxonomy): domain Bacteria; phylum Armatimonadota; class Zipacnadia; order Zipacnadales; family Zipacnadaceae; genus JALGTD01. The sequence goes on along the minus strand of JALGTJ010000023.1, from coordinate 4,540 downwards.
TCTATGTTGCGGCTGTGCTCTCTGTGATTTCGCTGCTGCCCACACCGACCTTCGTGCAATACTTCTGTGTGGTCGTCCCGTTCTTAATTGTCAATGCAATTCTGGTGACCCACTGGCTGGATGAAGCTGTCCCCGGGGGCACTGCCCGAGTCAGTCTGGCGCTGCTCGGCGTATTGGTGGTTGTTGCTTATGTGTTGGTCGCGCCCGTTGGTGTTGGGCAATTCCTCGCTCCGCCTGCGCCTGATCCGCTGACCGGCGAGGGAGGTGGGGACTGGGATATTGAAACCAACCGGATCATCGCCGCGCAGATTGACGCTTGCACCAACCCGGGCGAGCCGGTGATGACCTGGTGGCCCGGCTACCTGCTGGAATCAGACGCTTTGATATTTCCGAAAATGGAGAATCACTTCGGCCTCAGAGTGGCGAACCGCTTGACTTCGCGGCAGTTGGACCGGTACCGTATCATATCGGAGCCGGAGATAGCTGCGCATATCCGCGAGGGCGCTACGCGGGTGGTCGTTCTCGGCAACTGGGTCAATCGTCCGTCCAAGGTTCGTTATCGCCAATTGCTGGGAGAGTCGGGGTATGCACTGACCAGGAAAATTGGCGAAACCGAGATCTATATACGGCTTCGGAGCAGGTAACGCAGAGTTGCCATCACGATGCCGGCGGTCGTCGCTGGGTACGTGTAGCAATATTAAGAAGGAGCTTGCGATTATGACAGAGCCCGAGGAAGCGTTGGAGCAGGTACTGGAATGGATTGAAGAACATATTGATCTTGAGCACGTTCGGGAGGTGGAGAAGCGCCACCGGGATGTCCTCTATTATCGCTCGGTAGACCGCCCCCCGGTGTCGGTGGCTTGCGACCCCAGTCCCGAGTTCCCTTATTTCCCCTATGCCGAGGGTTTCTACGACCAGACCAAGATGATGGTCAATGAGTTGGTACGGCCATTCTGTCATGATAAGGCTGACGTGCCCAGCGTAGTCAGCTCATTGGAGACAGGCGATGACTTCCCGCTGCAGATTCGCGCCAACTACGGAGTAACCGTTATTAGTTCGCTGTTTGGAGCGGAAGTTGTTGTCAGAGATGGTAGTATGCCCTGGGTGAGACCTATCGGGCGGGAGAAAGTGATAGCCGCTCTGGATAAGGGGGTACCCGATCTGCACGGGGGGGTAGGCGGCCGGGTGATAGAAACGATGGACTTTTACCGCACGAAGTTGGCTGACTACCCCCGGGCCCGCCAGGCAATCCATGTCACGCAGCCGGACTTGCAGGGGACCTTTGATAATCTCCACTTGCTGTGGGGCAAGGATCTGTTTGTGGGGTTGTACGATGAACCGGAATTAGTCCATAAGGCGCTTGATTTAGTGGCTCAGACCTACTCTGCCTATGTGAAGGAAGTCCGCCCCCACACTACCGAGGATGTGGGAGAAGATTGCATAGCGCTACATTGGGGAGTGCTACGGGGCAATGTCATCCTGAAGAATGACACTTCAATTATGGTCTCGCCACAAGCCTATGCCGAATTCGTCCGCCCCCACGATGAGCAGATATTTGCTGCCTGCGGCCCGGGAGCGATCCACTTCTGTGGCAGTGCTGATCATTTGCGTGATGAAATGCTGGCTACTCAGGGCTTGACAACACACGACTTTGGCCAGCCCGAAATGAACGACCTGGCGGCGTGGTATCGGCAGGCCCGGGAGCGCAACATTTCCTTTATGCATATGCTGTATCCCTCAGAAGATCGGTTGATGGAGGCTGTCCGCGGCCAGTAGCGACGGCCGAGGCAGCTTTGAGCACATTAGCGGCGAATATGGAGCGAACGAGTGGGCAGGAGGAACAGGCGGGCACGGCGAAATGTGGTATTAGTTGGACTGGCTATGGTAGATTCCGTTGCCGGGAGGAGAGATTATGTCTGATCTGCGCAGGCGGATAACTGAGGATGAGGGTTCGTTGCAGAAGCTGATGTCGTACATCCCGGGCTTTGCCGGCTACCGGGAGCGTCAGATTCGTCGCAAAGCCGACCAGATGGTGCGCGAATACCTGGTGGGCATGCTCGATGACATCCGCGAGGACATGGACGAGCTCATCAGCCGATGGGCTCGGGAGGAGAGCCTGGCCAAGCTTGATGACCTGGATCGGGTGCGCCGCCAACTGGGTGAGAGCCGGGATAGGCTGCGGTTTGCCGACTATGGGTACACCGGCTGGTTCGACGCGGCCAAGATCCGGCAATCAGAGCTTAATTCCTTGTACGATTACGACCTGGGCCTGCGCGAGCAGATCGTGGCGGTTGGAGAGGCCATCCAGAGCCTGGCTGAGGCCAGCGACGAAAACGTGGCCGAGCGCATATCCGAGGCGCTGGCTCAGATAGACTACCTGACTGAGGCCATTGAGAAGCGCGGGGAGGTTACTGCCCGACTCATTCCGGAATAGTCACCCCGGCCCAGCGCCGGGCATCCCTAAAGACGGAGGGGACTTAATATGCGTGGAATACAAGTAATTGAATGGCGTGATGTTACCGGTGAGGAGATTGTCCACCGAGTACCGGAAGAGGGGCCGGGGAATATAAGTCTGGGCGCACAGCTTACGGTGCGTGAGAGCCAGGCGGCGGTCTTTTTCCGTGATGGCCAGGCGCTGGACACTTTTGGGCCCGGCCGCCATACCCTTACTGCCCTGAACCTGCCCTTTGTGCAGGAAGCAATTAACGTGCCTTTTGAGGGGACCACACCCTTTCAGGCTGAGGTCTACTTCGTGAATATGCGCACCTTCACGGATATGAAGTGGGGGACCCCCCAGCCGGTTGCCTTTCGCGACTCCGAGTTCGCTATGGTCCGGCTGCGTGCCCACGGTTTGTATACAATGCGCATTAGCGACCCTCAGCTCTTCGTAAATATGGTGGTGGGCACCGAGCATCAGTACACCACGTCGCAAATTCAGGACTGGCTGCGCGACTTCATCGTCTCACGCTTCAATGATACGCTCGGTGAGCAAGTTGATACGGTGCTGGAACTCCCCGCGATGTATGAGGAGCTATCTGTGGCGGTTCGTTCCCGACTTGGTGAGGATTTCAATCGCTATGGCGCCGAGTTGATTGACTTTGTAATCAGTGCCATAATTCCGCCCGAGGAACTTGCCGCGATGATTGACGAGCGGGGTGGAATGGAGGCGGTGGGTGACACGGGCCGATTCCTGCAGTTTGAAACGGCTCGGGCGATCCGCGAGATGCCGCAAGCTGGCGCGGGCGGTGCCGCCGGAGGTCCGGCAGCAGCCGGCGCGGGGTTAGGTGCGGGTGTAGGGATGGGAGCGGCTATGGTCTCAGCTCTCGGTGGCGCTATTCAAGGTGGTCCCCCCACCACACCCACCACAGCCGCCGCTGCGGCGGCGACCATGGTCTGCCCACGCTGTGGCAAGCCCGTCCCGCCGGGTGCCAAGTTTTGTCCGGAGTGTGGCCAGGCGTTAGCTCCGCGCGTTTGTCCCAACTGTGGCGCGCGACTTCCCGCCGGTGCGAAGTTCTGCCCTGAGTGCGGGCAGGCCGTTGGTGCCGCCGGACAGCCACAACAGCAGCAAAGCCCTTCTGCGCAGGCGGAGGCAGAGGAGGAAAGCAGGGAAGAGGAGTAAGGCTGGCCGGGCAGGTGTAAGCCGCCGATTGCCATACTGTTTAGTATTTATCCGCAAGGAGGCCAGCGGTGATAGACAATGAGCTTCTGGAAATATTAGCTTGTCCGGCGTGTAAGGGGCCGGTGGAGTTACAGGAAGACCGGATTGTTTGCCAGCAGTGTGGTCTGCGCTATCCGATAAGAGACGGGATTCCCATTATGCTGGTTGATGAGGCTGAGCGAGTGGAAGCCACCGGTGGTGAGCCAGATAGCAGCGATTGACGTCAGTGTGTGCATCGTCAGTTGGAATGTGTGGGAGGATTTGCGCGTTTGCCTGGCCTCGCTATTTGGTGGCGACAACCAGGCAAGATTTGAAGTTATCGTGGTGGACAACGCCTCAAGCGATGGTAGCACCGCGCAGTTGCCGACCGAGTTTCCTCAGGTTAAGCTGATTGCTAACCAGCAGAATCGCGGCTTTGCTGCGGCCTGCAATCAGGCGATTGCGGCCAGTCATGGTCGGTACTGCTTTTTGCTTAATCCGGATACTGTCGTCCCCGAAGGTGGCCTGGACGAACTAATTGGCCCGAAGTTAGTCTACCCCGACGGGAGTTTGCAGTATTCCTGCCGGCGCTTTCCGACGGTCTCGGCGGCAATCTTCCGGGGCACTTTTCTAGAGCCGCTGATCCCCGGCGCCCAAAGCGTACGTTACTATCTGATGAGTGACTGGGATCACGGACAAGTTCGCCAAGTAGACTGGGTTTCCGGCGCGGCGATGTTAATTCGTCGGGAGCTGATTGACGACATTGGCGGACTTGATGAGGGCTTCTTTTGGGGCTCAGAGGATGTAGACTTCTGCCTGCGTGCCCACCGAGCCGGCTGGGACGTCGTCTATACGCCTGCCCCCGAGATTATTCATGCCGTCGGCCGTAGCACCCAGCAAGCG